>NZ_JBFTSN010000151.1:0-13648 GCF_056400045.1 Paenibacillus sp. 01L418 | reverse complement strand
GATATGAATATTGAATTCGATGGATTGGCGCATAAAGCATTTACCTTGCTGCTTTTACCAGCATTTATGGTCATCCTAATTGTCATCCTGCCAAAAAAACATGCTTCCCAAAATCAAAAGCCTAATCTTCACACGGTTCAAAATGTTGTCTTGATCAGCTTGCTCGTGCTTCACGGTGTTACCATTGCATCTGGTTACGGACTCATTATTGATATCACCAAAGTCATCATCACGATCATTGGTATTATTTTCACAGTGGCAGGCTTGTATATGCCGCATTTTCAACCAAACAGCTATATTGGAATAAAAACCGTTAATACGCTTGGCAGTGAAGACGTTTGGAACAAAACACATCGAGCAGCATCCAAATTTTATGTGGTTGGCGGATTGCTGATGATTGTCTCGTCTTTTATTCCAAACCCTTACCAAATGTTTATTTTTTTCGGTATTGTTGTCATCATCGTATTAGCTTCAGTATTTCTATCCTTTCACTTTGGCAAAGATAACAAATAAAGCAAAAACGCGAGGAAATCCTCACGTTTTTGCTTTTTTTATTCTATATGAGTCGCACGTTTTATTTCGATATGTAGAAAATCTGTTGCTGCTATGACAGGTGAGAAGTGTACGCCAGCCTCTTCTTCAAGCTGTACAAGATCCTCATTGCTATAGCGTCCGCTAAAATGGGTCATCACCAGCCGCTTGGCGTTTGCTTTAACAGCTGTTTCTGCCGCCTCCGCCGTCGTACAATGTCCAAACTCATGTGCTTTCTCTTCCATGCCCGCAGCGAAGGTCGCTTCGTGAACGAGCAGATCAGCATCTTTCGCTAAGGTTATAGCATTATCACATGGTTTCGTATCTCCGAGCACTGTGATTACTCTCCCGATATAAGTAGGGCCGGTAACATCCTCAGTGTGAATGAGCAATCCGCTGGGAGATGTAACCGACTGCCCTCTTTTTAACGCCCCGTAAAGCGGACCTGCTTCAATCCCGTACTCCTTCAGCTTGTGGACGAGCAGCTTGCCGGGCTGATCTTGTTCAGTTACGCGATAGCCGAAGCAAGTCACTCGATGCTCAAGCGGCGCTACCTCAACCTTAAATCGATTATCGTCAAAAACAACACCTTCATTTCCCGTTAATTCATGGATAATGAGCTCATAATCGAGCTGCGTAGCACTAATCGCAAAGGTTGTCTCAATATAGCTCCTAATCCCAACAGGACCAAAAAGCTGTACAGGTGTGATTCCGCCATCGAAAGAGCGACTGCTGAGCAAGCCAGGCAGCCCATAAATGTGATCACCGTGCAGATGTGTAATAAATATGTATTCAATCTTATTCAGTTTAAGCGATGTTCTCATAAGCTGATGCTGCGTTGCCTCTCCAGCATCGAATAACAGTAAACTGCACGTTGGCTCAGGAAGCTGTAGCGCCACGGCTGTTACATTGCGATACTTCGAAGGTCTTCCTGCGCCCGTACCCAAAAACCACATATTCATATTATTATCCACCCCACTCTTAGCCCTGCGGCTTCGACTTCTGGAATTGAAACGAAGAGCCCTCTTAAGCTCGTCATTACGAACGCTCAAGGGCTCTTTGTTATTATACGCTATAGTTTCTCAACATTGAAATATTGTGCTTCTGGATGAGCAAATACCATTGCAGATACGGATGCCTCTGGCTCCATCATGCAGCCTTCAGTCAATTCGACGCCAATATCTTGGGGTCTCATCAAATCGAACAATGGCTCCTGATCCTCAAGGTTTGGACATGCTGGGTATCCGAACGATACACGAATGCCTTGATAACGAGCGCCATGACGCTGCTTCATCGTCATCTCCGCAGGATCTGGATAACCACAGATATCACGCATAATATGGTGGACACGCTCTGCCATTCCTTCTGCAACCTCAAGAGCTACGGACTGAAGTGCATGCGAGCGCAAATAATCGCCGTTATCCTTCCATTCATTCGCAATTTCACGAATGCCGTGTCCAGCGGTTACGACTAGGAAACCAACATAATCCATAACGCCGCTATCCACTGATTTCAAGAAGTCAGATAAGCATAGGTAAGGCTCCACCTGTTGACGAGGGAACGTAAACCGCTTAATTTCCTGACGCGGGTCCACTGGGTTGTAAATAATTATATCATTGCCTGAGKACTGCGCTGGGAAGAAACGGTACATACCGTGGGTTTTTATAATGCCATCGGTTGTTCCTTTTTGCAATATTTCATCAACGGTTGCTTTAAGCTGCACTGCTTTTTCATTGCCATCCTTCAATAATTGATCAACATTGCCTTTTAGTCCGAGGTGATGACCAAGCAGCATCTGCATGTTGACATAAGGTATGACATGAGGAAGCGGTACATCACGCAGAATATGCCGATCCAAATCCGGTGGCGTAAATACAGGCGCATCCGGTGAAATTTTGGAACGAACAGCCCGCGTCAATTGTGGCAAAGGTTTCTTCTCTTCTTCGTATACTCCGCCAGATGCTTTAAAAGCGGCCATTTCATCTTCAAGCCGTGATCGATGCTCAGGGTCCATCAGCTTGTTGGCGATATCAAGACCGTCCATTGCATCCTTTGCGTATAGAACAAGTCCATCATATTCTGGACCAATTCTCGTTTTCGTAAATTTCCGTGTTAGCGCCGCGCCGCCAACAAGAATCGGTGCATCAATGCCGGCTGTACGCAAATCCTGTGCCGTAATAACCATTTGCTGTGCGGATTTAACGAGCAAGCCAGACAAACCGATAGCATCAGCCTTCTCATTGCGATAAGCTTCAATTAATTGCTCAGGCGGCACCTTAATGCCTAGATTTATTATTTTGTAACCGTTGTTTGATAAAATAATTTCGACTAAGTTTTTTCCGATGTCATGAACATCGCCTTTGACGGTAGCCAAAATAATTTTACCTTTGACGGAGGATTCATTTTTTTCCATAAATGATTCAAGGTAAGTTACCGAAGCTTTCATCACCTCAGCGCTTTGAAGCACCTCTGCAACGATGAGCTCATTGCCATTGAACAAACGGCCAACTTCCTCCATACCGCGCATTAGCGGCCCGTTGATGACTTCCATCGCTGTATATTTCTTCAACGCTTCATCCAGATCCGGGATAAGCCCCTCTTTTGTACCTTCGACTACGTAGGAGCCTAAACGTTCCTCAAGCGATAGATTCGAAATCTTTTCTTTCTTCTCAACCTTCTTGTCACGGAATGCGGCAACGAACGCAGCAAGCGACTCGTCCGTCGTGTTGTAAATTAGCTCTTCAGCCAGTTGACGCTCTTCATCAGGGATCGAAGCATAACGCTCCAGCTTCTCTGTATTAACAATGGCATAATCTAGCCCTGCTTTTGTCGCATGGTACAAGTACACCGAGTTGAGTACTTCCCTACCCGCATCTGGCAAACCGAARGAAATGTTGCTCAGACCCAAGATCGTTTTGGCACGCGGGAACTTCTCCTTGATCATCCGAATTCCTTCCAGCGTCTCAACAGCTGAACCGATATATTGCGGATCACCTGAACCAACTGGGAACATATTTGGATCAAAAATAATATCTTCCGGATTCATCTTGTATTTCTGAGTTAGAAGATTGTAGGAACGTTCCGCAACTTCCATCTTCGCTTCACGCGTTACCGCTTGACCGCGTTCATCGATTAGAATCATAACAACTGCTGCTCCATAACGATGGATTAATGGCAAAATCTTCTCAAACTTGGATTCTCCATCCTCCAAGTTAATGGAGTTAATAATCGCTTTACCTTGCGAATATTTCAGACCCAGCTCAATGATATGATCATAAGTCGAATCCAGCATAAGCGGTGCCTTTATTTTCTTTACGACTTGCGGCAAAAATTGATGTACCGCATACGCTTCATCAATATCGGTATCCTGCAAGTTGATGTCGATGACATGGGCGCCGCCCTTCACCTGTGCACGTGCAATTTCAGAAGCCTCATCAAACTTCTCTTCCTTAAGCAGACGTTTGAACTTCCGCGAACCGGATATGTTTGTTCGTTCCCCGATCATAATCGGGCGATTTTCCGGTTCAATAAATACCGTCTCAATACCTGAAACCGCATCTGGATGCTCGCCCATCTTCGTGCGCGGAGCATACTTCGCCATGGTTTCAGCCATCACTCGTATATGGTCAGGAGTTGTACCGCAGCAGCCGCCGGCAATATTCAACCAGCCCTGTTCAGCGAATGCTGACATCTTCTTAGCCAGCGACTCTGGAGATTCGTGATAATGCCCGTTCTCATCCGGCAAGCCTGCATTTGGATAGCAGCTAATTGCAGCGTTTGCGATTTCACTCAGTGTCCGCAGGTGATCACGCATAAACTCAGGGCCTGTCGCACAGTTGAGCCCGATGGAGATCGGCTTCAAATGCTCTAACGAAATGTAGAACGATTCGATGGTTTGACCAGCGAGCGTCGTTCCCATCGGCTCAATCGTACCTGAAATCATAATCGGCAGCTCTTTGCCAAGTTTGTCAAAGGCGTTGCGAATACCGATGCTGCCTGCTTTTACATTAAGCGTATCCTGTGAGGTTTCAAGCAATAATGCATCCACATCAGCTTCGATTAAAGCAAGCGCTTGCTCATAATAGCTCTCGACGAGCTCATCGAAAGTTACCCCTCCGGTTACGGATAAAGTTTTGGTCGTTGGTCCAAGCGCGCCTGCAACGTAACGCGGCTTGTCTGGCGTGCTGTACTTATCACATGCATCGCGCGCTAACTTTGCAGCTGCTAGATTGATCTCTCTCGCTTTTTCAGGAATATCATAATCATCGAGTACAACGCTTGTCGCACCAAATGTATTGGTTTCCAAAATATCTGCGCCAGCCTCTAGGTACTGCTCATGAATAGACTGTATAACGTCAGGACGTGTCAGAACGAGTATTTCATTACAACCGTCCAGCTCCGCTCCACCAAAATCATCTTCAGTTAATCCAGCTTGTTGAATCATCGTGCCCATTGCGCCGTCCAAAATAAGTATGCGCTCCTGAAGCATTTGTTGTATGGTCGGTTTTGACAAAATACTACACCCTTCCCAAAAATCATTAACACATAGTTTATCAGAATACCTGTGTGGTGAAAAGGTAATCCATCGACAATCCATTTGATTTGTTTTATAATCATTATATCATTTAATCTCTATAGGAAAAGAGGGAATGTTCATGGCTGAAATTAGAATTCGCAATACTGAAGAACGGATTCAAGGGGAAGAAGCTGTTCGTGCATTTCTAGAACAGCAAGAGGTGCTTTACGAGCATTGGAATCCAAGCAAGCTAGCAGAAGATTTACAGCAAAAATTCGTTCTCTCCGATGAAGAGAAGCAGCAAATTTTAGCGACATATGACGAAGAAATTAAAGATTTGGCAAAGCGTCGTGGATATCAAACTTGGGATATTATCGCATTGTCCGATGCTACGCCTAACTTAGACGAACTGCTCAAAAAGTTTGAAAATGTACACACGCATACAGAAGATGAAGTTCGTGCGATTACAGCAGGACGCGGCATCTTTATTATAAAAGGTACTGATGATGTTGGTTATTTCGACGTTGAGCTTGAAGCTGGCGATGTCATTTCCGTACCGGAATACAAACCGCATTTCTTCACGCTAATGGATAATCGTCAAATCGTTGCCGTTCGTCTCTTCATTGAAACAGAGGGCTGGATCGCTCATCCGTTTGCTGACGACAAGTTCGCTGCTAATCAGGCCTAATATTAAACCAAAAATAATGCAAGCCCCTCTTCAGCAGCACATGCTGTCCGCGAGGGGCTTTTTTGTTGCAAGTTTACACTTCAAGCAAAGGAAGAAGCTCTTCCAAATGTTTAATTTCATGTGATGGGACAATCTCGTCATTGCGAACAACACCGTGACGGTTAATCCAAACTGATGTCATACCAATCGTATTTGCGCCAAGAATATCCGTTGTCAGCTTATCTCCAACCATGATCCCATGATCCGTCTCTACGCCAAGACGCTCAAGCGCATGCTTGAATATCGATGCTGCCGGCTTTCCTTCACCAAATTCACCCGAGATTATAATATGATCGAAGTATGGCACAAGTTCCGGTACGCCAGCAAGCTTCTCACGCTGCAAATCAGGCGAGCCGTTCGTAAGCAAAAGCAGCTTGTATTTTCCTTTGAGTGCATCTAGAACGCGGAATGTTTCTTCATATACGATAGGACGCAAGCGGCGCTCAGCCGGGAATTGCTCAGCCAGCTTCGCACCTAGCTCCTCGTTATCAACACCAAGTGCTTTCAAGCCTTGTGTCCAAGCTGCTTTCCGATAACCCGGAGCAAGTGACTCAAGCTTGCGGAATTCCTCCTGTTCACCTTCAAGAAACGGTGCCCAGAGTCCTTCGAAAGGATTGATCCCGATCATCTTGGTGAACGAGAACGTTTCATAGGATTCGTAGAGAGCTCTTGCCTCACGGCGAACGGATTCTTCAAGCTCGCTCGGATCAACCCCGCATTCTGCTGCTGCCGCTTGGCATGTAGCTTCAAAAGCTTCCTTAACGCTGCGGTCATCCCACAGCAATGTGTCATCCAGATCAAATAATACTGCTTGTTTAGCCATCGTTGTTCGAACTCTCCTGCCTATTTATTTTTGCTGAAAAGCGATTCCATTAGCATTTGCAAATAATTTCAGCTTCTCGCCAATTTCATCGGTTGGAAAACGGTTCGTCAATTTTGAGAACACCCAGTTTCCGCCTTTTTGCATCTCCACGACCACATAACCTTTTTGCACGCTGAAGCCTTTGATCGAGGCTGCTGGAATACGCTTGTCTCCCGTTAGACGACGTGATTGAATGTAGTCTTTGCCGATCGTAATATACGGTCTGCGGAAAAAGAACAAAGCCGCAAGCAAAATGTAGCATCCTACCGTAATCCAAAACATCGTATCCATTTTAAATGTAGAGGAGCTGGACATCAAAATGACATACATGCCGATAAACAAAATCAAAAGTATAGGCGCAATAAAGTTGCGTCCTACGATTTTTTCTGATTTCTCTGCATTAAAAACGATTTGACCATTTCCTTGCTTCTTGCGCTGCTTATTTACGACATCCATATTTTTGCGCACTTTGCGCTCCCAGGAACGTGACAAACAAATTCTCCTCCTAATTAAATACCTTATTCAAACGGTCTGCGAAACTTTTCAATAAAACGATTAGGATAATCTTCCGGAAGCGCACTTATTTGCTCCAAACGGTTCCAAACCTCGCTTGGCATTTCCCAGCCGATGGCGCCAATATTATCTTCAAATTGCTCCAGCTTGCTGGCACCAAAAATCGGTGAAGTAATGCCTTCTCGCTGAATGAGCCATCTTAAAGCTACCTGTGCAGGTGATTTATCCAGCTCTTTCGCTGCTTCCAGCAATGCGTCGAGAATTTCAAAGTTTTTATCATTAGACCGCAGATTCCACGCGCTCTCGCCTACTTTGGAAGTTAGACGTCCTTCCTTTGGCTCTTCCCTTGTATAGCGTCCCGTTAGAAAACCGCCGCCAATCGGGGCCCAAGGAATAATTCCGACTTTCTCTTCTAAACAAAGCGACAGCATTTCACGATCCATCTGCCTGCTCACTAAGCTGTATTGAGGCTGAATCGATACAAAACGCACATATCTGCTAGCATCGCTATACGCTAGTGATTTCATCAGCTGCCAAGCAAAAAAATTGGAACATCCTATGTAACGAACTTTACCAGAAGTAACGAGGTCATCCAGTGTGCGCAGCGTTTCCTCTATTGGAGTCGCATGATCCCATACATGCACTTGATACAGATCGATATAATCAGTCTGAAGCCGCTTAAGACTAGCTTCTACACCGTCCATAATATGTTTGCGAGATAAGCCTACACCGTTAATATTGCTGGATGTTGTCATACGCACTTTTGTAGCAAGAACGATGTCAGATCGTTTGTTTTTAATCGCTTTGCCGACGATTTCCTCGGAACGACCGCTCACATAAACGTCGGCCGTATCGAGAAAATTGCCTCCACGATCAACAAAACGATCGATCATCTCGATCGAATCTTCCTCACTTGTCGTATTGCCGAATGTCATGGTGCCTAAACAAAGCTCAGAAACAGCTAGTCCACTTTTGCCTAATAGTTTGAAATTCATCTAATCACCCCATCTTGGATATTAAATGATTACACAATACATTCATTAGTGCTTAACATTATCTTTGTCATCAACGATTTCGATCTTATCAAGCTGTTGACGGAAATTGCTTTTGAAAACAGTCAAGTATTGCTTGCGAAGCTCTTCTCTCTCAACCGTTTCCTCATCGGATAAACCTTCCGATTTATTTTTACGAGCCAGCTCGTTAATACGTTCTATAATTTTATCGAATTCCATTACATGCTCTACTCCTCTCATGATGAAAAAAACTCTACTCTCTACTTTTACATTTCCACCAATCAGTTGTCAAGGCAACAGAGCTCATCTCGAATAAAGTAACGACAGACAGCAGCATTCGTTATTGCAAAACAACTTGATCGCCTGGCTTCAATCCTTCAAGCACTTCTGTTTGTTCTGGCGTTTCGAGGCCAATCTTTATTTCTTTACGCTCATATTGACCGTTGCCTGTATCGAGCATCACGAAATGTTTATCTTTCTCGCGAATAATCGCAATCGATGGCACTGAAATTGCATTTTCTTTGCGTTCAGTTTCAATAGCACCGCTGAGGCTAAGGCCGGCAATCAAATACTCGTTAGGCTCAAGCACGATTACGACTTCAAATTGTGCGGCTTGATTTAAATTATTTTGATCCGTTCCGGTTTTTGCGAATTTAGAAACTTTAAGCACTTTGCCTGAAAGGTTCAGCTCTTTCATCGCATTCATCTTCACCTTGACTGGCATGCCCGCTTTAATTCGAAACACATCCTGTTCGCCAACTAAGGCGATAAATTGCAATTTGTTCAAGTCAACGACTTTGCCGACATACTCATTAACGGTCAATGCCTGTGGCCGTTTGTTAGGATTATCGAATAAAAAGATTCCCGTTGCTGGTGAACGAAAGCTGGATTCATTAAGCATTTTTTTCTTTTGCTGCAGCTCCTTGGCTTGAATGCTCGCTGTTACTTCATTAACATCCTTGGATAACCGTGCGATTTCTCTTTCAACGAGCACTTTTTTTCGTGCTTCTTCCGTTGACTCCATCGCCGCTGATTCGTCATTCAATTGATTGAGGTAATCGTTTAACTCAGCCTCAAGCTTACCCTTTCGCAGAACTGCCTCCATTTGCAAAATATCGTTTTGCACGGCCGTCTGATCCAGGTTAAACAATATATCACCCTTTTTCACCTGCTGCCCGTCTTCTACCGCCCACTGTTTAACCTCGGAGCCATAAGGTGCATAGATGAGTGTTTCCTGCTCATACAATGATTTTCCCTTTACTTCAACCGTGTTGGCAATCGTTTCGTTCGTCACTTGGAATGTTATTGGCTGAGAATCAGAAACGAATTCTGTTTGCCTAGGAGGATTGCCTATTTTGTATAGTCCAAAACTTATCCCAATAATAATAATACCGATTATTCCCCACTTTATTTTTCTTTTCATATGTAAGCTCCTTCTTCAACCATAAATTAATCGCGCCTAATCGCTGTTAAAGCATCCGTACGTGAAGCGCTTATTGCTGGATAAATACCCGATAGTATACCTGTAGCAAGAGCAAAAGCCATGCCTATTGGAATCGTTATAAATGGAATAAAAATAATGACAGAGTCCGTCTCGCCGGATAAGTTATATATGAGAGCGTTTATACCCCATACAATCCAATAGGAGAAAAGTACACCTAACAATCCACCAAGCAATCCAAGCAGCGCTGCCTCAATGATGAACATGTTGCGGATTTGAGCCAAATTCGCACCAAGCACCTTCATTATCCCAATTTGTTTACGTCTCTGATAGGTAGACATCGTCATCGCTACTACGATCGATATCGAGGCTATGATCAGAATAAACACACCAATACCAAGTGCCGCAGCTTTAATGATTTTAAATTCATTTGCGAGCTGTTCCTTCTGCTGTAGATTTGTTCGCGTCGTAACGACTAGTTTCTGCAGCTGCTTCTCTACTTGTTCAATCTTTGCTTGGTTATCTACTTTTACAATAATAGAGTTATAAGCTTCCTGCTCATCACTCCCTAACTTCAGCTCTTTCTTCAAGAGCTCCGCTGTCTCTAATGAGACATAACCTTTTTTGTCATACATCGACTGCTCATCACTGACTCCTGCTGGCTTCTTGAGCACACCTATTACCCGAAGAGGTCCGCTCAACACGACTTGGCCATCAGGTGAATAGGAACGAAGCTGTATTTGCTTTTGATATAAGGCCCCTGGTACACGATTTAACTTCTCAAATTGCTGATAAACCGTTTCATCATAGGGATTAGCATCAATTTGCTCTCGAATTTTACGTTTCGACTCTTCATCAATAAATCCCATTGTCGCTCCATAGTTAAGAACGATGGTACCTAATACATTCGTTGCTTCTCCTTGATTGATGTCATTTCCAAAAGCGGAAAGCATCTCAATATCTGTACCTATAATTTCGGTTTGAATTTGTGAAGTAAGCCCATCTAACGTCATCGTCTCCATATAGTTGAGCTGTTGATATGGTGATGCCGCTTTGACATGTTCGATTTGTCTCATGATGTCAAGCTTTTGCTTGGTTAACTTGCCTTTCTGCAAAGAATCTTCATCAGCTGTGGATGCTCCGCCGCCAGCGTATGCTCCTGTACTGGCTGTGACCGTTATTTCATCCATCTTCAAGTAACTATTCATTTGTTTCTCAATGTAAACTTGAGCAGATTCACCGATACTGAGTGCGATTATTATTGCTGCGCATCCAATAGAAATACCCGCAGCGCATAATGCCGTTACAACCTTTCTACGCCTTACCTGATCCCATGATAATCTTGAAATATCACTAATTCTCAATTTGAATTCCCCCCGCAAGCATACTTTCTCGTGCGGCTTCCTGATCCGTTACGAGATAACCATCTCGCAGCGTGATAATTTTTTCCGTTTGTGCTGCTACCTCACGTTCATGGGTTACGATAATAAAGGTAGTATCCATCGTTTTATTCAACTGCTTCAAAATCATAATAATTTCTTCCTCTGTTTTGGTATCCAAATTACCGGTAGGCTCGTCCGCAAAAATAACCGATGGCTCTGTTATCAATGATCTTGCAATACTGACACGCTGTTGTTGTCCTCCCGAGAGCTGAGATGGGAATAACTCTGCTTTATCAGGAATTCCTACCTGCTCTAATAACGAAAGAGCTTTTTTCTTCCGTATTGAAGGATGCATCGATTGAAATACAAGCGGAAGCTCCACATTTTCCCTAACCGTCAAGTTGGCTATCAACTCATACGCTTGAAAAATAAATCCGATATGCTTCCGTCTAAACTCTGCCAAGCGGTTTTCATTCATCGTTACAATATTATGGTCCGCAATAAAGATTTGGCCTTCTGTAGGCTTCATTAAGCCAGCCATTAAGTTCAGTAAAGTAGATTTACCGGAACCGGAGCTCCCTAACAACGCAATCATTTCTCCCTTATGTACGTGAAAGCTTATTTTCTGCAGTACAGCGGTCGTTTCATGCCCATTCATAAATGAGTGGGATAACTCTTCAACTCGTAACAAAATAGCATCTCCTTTCAGTCCCCTTTAATAGACGRCAAAACCAAGGGTTAACCCTGCAGTAAACATAAAAAAACTTTCTAAAKAAGTATATTGGCCTGCATCTACTTTAAATAGAAAGTAATTTTTTGTATGAACTATTGAATTGTAATGGAAAATCAAGCTAAATGCTAGGAATAATTAACTTCTGTCCTGGCTTTATAACTGTTGATTGCAGATCATTCCGATCTTTAATCAAATATACGATATATCTGATATCATGGCTGCCATCTGAAACTTGTTTTGCAATATTCCAGAGTGTATCACCTGATTGCACCCTAATAATTTGTTCTTCCGCGGAAGCGGCTTCGGGAGTATTACTCGAAGCGTATGTCCCCATAAGTAGGAAGCTCGTAAACAATAAGAAAAACACAGCAGTGCAAACGACGAGCTTAACAGTATGACGCTTTATGAAATGCCTAATCAAGCGGTTGACCTTTGTTGCTTTGTTCGTATCTTGTTTATGAATGGTTCTATAAAAACTTGGACTAGTTATCATTTATCAACACCCCAAACGTTTGTTCTGTTTTTAGATTACACGAACAAACGTTTGGTGTCAACGAAAAAATACGAACCTCTGTACTTAAGAACTTATGTTTGTACGAACTCGAGTTCTATGTTATAATTTTTTGCAAACCTACTAATGGAGTGATTGCAGTGTCGAAGATTTCTAACCGACAACATTCAATTCTTGAATTTATTAAGAATGAAGTTCGGGAGAAAGGCTATCCACCCTCCGTTCGAGAAATCGGCGAAGCTGTTGGATTGTTGTCCAGTTCAACCGTTCACGGTCATTTGGACCGTCTAGAGAAAAAAGGTTTAATACGCCGAGATCCTACTAAACCGCGTGCTATTGAAATTTTGGATCAAGAAGGCTCTGATGGCATTATCCCGCTTTCCGTAGCTAGAGTACCTATTGTTGGTAAAGTTACCGCTGGTGTGCCGATTACTGCTACAGAAAATATTGAAGAATATTTCCCGCTTCCTTCCCATTTTGTTGGTGACAGCAGTGTTTTTATATTGAATGTCATGGGCGAGAGTATGATTGAAGCAGGTATTCATGACGGAGATTATGTTATCGTTCGTCAACAGCAAACGGCAAACAATGGTGAGATCGTAGTTGCAATGACTGAGGACGACGAAGCAACAGTCAAAACATTTTACAAAGAGAAAAATCATATTCGTTTGCAGCCGGAAAATTCCACAATGCAGCCTATATTACTTCAAAATGTAACGATTCTAGGTAAAGTCATTGGACTTTTCCGTGATATTCATTAATACCAATTAATATGTACATAAAGAAAAGGCTGAATCAACGACGTTGATTCAGCCTTTTCTTTGGCTATTACATTAACTTTCTTGCTTAAAGGTTTGGTAACGTCTGCCATTCTCAAGTCTTTCAACAAAATTCTGATTTGTGAGCTCTCCAATGACATGGGTCCAAAATTGTTGTGCGGGAACATTACGTTCAAGCTGATACAGCTCCCGCTCTCCTTTATGCTTTTGTACAACTAGCTTAGCTGCTTGTTTACCAACACCAGATCTTCTATATTTTCGCATAATAAAAAAATGTGCAAGTAAATTATAGTGTCAGTCATATTCAGTTACTTTTTTGGTTAATGCAAAACCAGCGATCTCGTCGTTCACAGTAATGATATAAGGAAAATAAGCATCGGTCTCCTGCCAATAATTTTCCCAATCGGACAATTGTGTATATAATTCTAATGAATTTACAGCAGCATCCGTATACTCTGTAAAGTCGTACATATAAAGCTGAGGCTAATTATTTATACAAACCTGCTTCTTTAACTTAAAAACGCAATGCCTGCATCAATTAATCAGCAAATGACAAACACCCAATCACTATGAATTTATCACGCATAACATACTGTGTATTCAACTCGTAAGGAGGTGCATTGAAAAATGTCCGGTTACG
>NZ_JBFTSN010000150.1:0-13874 GCF_056400045.1 Paenibacillus sp. 01L418 | reverse complement strand
GTGTACGATACCTTAGGTGGGACAGCATTGGAAAAATCATTCCAGGTACTGAAACCAAACGGTAAAATAGTATCGGTCTCCGGCTTGCCCAACTCCAGATTTGGCAAAGAAGCAAAATTAGGCTGGTTGAAGACGGCCGTTCTATCCATTGTGAGCCGTAAAATTACAGCCCTAGAGAAGAAAAGCGGTACGAGATATCATTTCCTCTTTATGAAACCAAACGGAGCGCAATTAAAGATCATTAAGAAGTTTATAGAAGAGGGTCACATTATTCCGGTTATTGATAAAGTGTTTGATTTTAAAGATACAGGGCAAGCCTTTCAATACCTTGAAAGCGGAAGGGCTAAAGGAAAGGTAGTCGTTAAAATAAAGTAAGTTTTACCAAGTAAAATAGTAGAATGACAAAAGGCAGCCGATATCGGCTGCCTTTTCCGCTCAAGTACATATTCAATAGTAGGCTGTGGGGATCGGTTCGCTGATTGGATGTGGGAGGCATTATAGCACTTATCTCTTTGCGCTTCGCTTCTCATCCAACTGTTTCTGTATTTCGTTTCGCACCTCTTCGATACCTGCTTGTTTTAGCTCCTCGTTAAATTTGGGGAGGATTGTGTCAACATCAACAGTACCGGTCATAAGGCTTGGATAGTATTTTTTCCAAATCATCTCGATGTTATCGGTTTGGGCGGTCAGCTTAGATAGATCAGGCGTGAAGCCAAGAATGGTGGACTTGATTGCTTCAGCGTTGTATTTGCGGAATTGATCCCACTTATCGAGCGGTTCCGGGTTATCGCCGCCTATAGTTTTCAAGATAAACCAGTTACCCTGTGTATATTGTACTCCTKCATAGCTCGCTGGTGCATCCGGGATCAGGTTGCCTTGGCTGTCTTTGCCGGGAATGGGGATCGCTTGCCCATGTTCACCTAGCGTGTAATGCAATCCTTCAATTCCATAGTTAAATAGGTTTCGTATTTCAGGGTCTGTATTAAGCAGGTTCAGAAACTTAATAGACTCAACAGGATGCTTGGTGTTGGCATTAATAGCCATGATTCCTCCACGGACGGATTCCGTAGTGACGACACTATGGGTTACAGGATTCGATACAACCTTGTAGCCGCGATCCTTACTCCAATTCGTATCCGAGAGTGGGCCGCCGCCTGAGGATTTCCAGAATACCTGATCCCCACGCTTAAGTCCGCCAGGCTCCCGCAGTGCAGCATCCTTGTTAATGAAGCCCTCTTTATAATACCGTCGCATTGTGTCTAATATCTGCCGGGCTTCCTTTGTTTCAAAAATATTCACGACCTTAGAGTTAGGGTCCAGTGATTTCACCATTAACGGAACTTTATGATTCAAAATATACTCGTAGCCATAGAGAGCGAAGAAATTTTGTGAATCCCGATCTAATTCCATTGGTATATAGGATGGTTCATTCTGCTGAATCATCCGGAGCAATGGTTCTAGCGATTCCAGCGTATTATACTTGGTGATATCGATATTGTACTTTTTTACGATCGAAGCAGGGTACATCCAATGATCACGTACAGCCAGCTCTTTATTGGTCGGTACACCATAAATGCCTCCATCATTCATTCGTACCCCTTGCCAGAAGGTGGGGTCAATCGTGTCGTACAAATCCTTACCTAGACTCAAAAGATAGTCATCAAGTTTCAGCCATGCGCCGCGCATAGCGGTAGTTGCATAGTTGGGGGCAAAAGCAATGTCGAACGGGCTACCTGCGGATATGAGCGTGTTCAGCCGATCCTCATACTCCTGCCAACCAACCTTAATATAGGTGATGGTCACGCCAATTTTACGAGCCATAATTTCATTGATTTTATCATTTACGAGCTTCAGATCTTTGTCAGGCTCTCCAATTGTGTAATAGATCAGATTTACCGTGTCCCCATGATATTTATCATTGTTGTTTTTGCTAGCTTGCAGGGAGCAACCGGTTGTATACGCTGTGAGCAGCAGTATAATACTGAATGTTATGAAGATATATCTGTATCTAGAGCGCTTTTGCATCGATATCCGCCTTTCTGCCGAGTTCGTTGTTAACCTTTTCCCCGCAGATCAGAGGGAGATTTTCCGAAAAAGCTTTGAAAATGTGTATAGAAATAATTGAGATTGTTGTAGCCGACGGAAAGGGCGATAGAAGAAATTTTCTCATCTGTCGATTGAATTCGTTCTTGTGCGAGCAGCATACGGTAAGCCATTAGATATTCTGAAAATTTCATTTCGGATTCTTTAAGAAATAATTGTCCGAGATAGGTACTGTTCATCTGGAAACGTTCTGCCACTGATTTTAAAGTAATATTCTGAGCATACTCCGTCTTGATCATGAGCAAAATGCGGTTAACCAGCTTGGATAAGCTGTCATAACTTACACCGAGTACCGGGTCCTTGTTCAGGCTCTCGCAGCTAGCATTACCTATCGTACCATGGAGATCCTCAACAATAATTTTCTCAATCACTTGCTGCAGCTTTGTACGATCTAATGGCTTGAGCAGATAGTCTTTAACACCACAGCGAATGGCTTCTTGGGCATACTTGAATTCACTATAGCCGCTCATAATCACATATTTGGTAGGGATTTGGAGCTCATTAAGTCTATGAATCGTTTCATAACCAAGATCCTTGCCAACACAGACATCAAAAATAGCGACATCAGGCAGCAGGTCTACAACCTTGGACATGGCGGCTTCCGTAGATTCGCACGTATCTATTCGACTGAAACCGTATTGTTTCCAGTCGAGGATTCGCTTCATCCCCTCCAAAATCTGTGGTTCATCATCCATTATCAGCAGTTTGTACATGTTCAATCACCTCTTTTGGAATCCGTACAGAAATCTTAACTCCAGCTTCCTCATTATTTCCAATCTCTATAAAAAAGCTTTTCCCGTAAAAGAAGTGCAGCCTCGTGTAGACGTTGCGCAAACCGATACTCTCGGAAGAAGTATCATCCTGGTTGGATATTGTGCTTCGCACTGCATTTAAACGCTCCGCCCCAATACCACGCCCATTATCCACAAATTCCAATACATAATAATCTTCAGCTTCCCAGCCGTTAACGATATACAAATTAAACTCGTTGCTTGCGCTAAAGCCATGGATGAAAAAGTTTTCAGCCAAAGGCTGCATCCAGAACTTTACGGTAGGGATCGAGAGGAGCGCAGGATCTACATTGACCTGATAAAAAAAACGTTCTGGATATTTAAACTCCATAATTTCTAAGTACTTTTGCAACAATTCCAGCTCACTTGCAATCGAAATAATATTTTCCTTTTTGACGATTTCGCGATAGAGCGCCCCTAAGGTAGCAATGGCATCAGCGGTATCTCTGTCCTGATTAACTAAAGCAGTGGAGCGGATGACCTCTAACGTATTATAAAGGAAATGTGGGTTGATTTGATTCTGAAGCGCTTTCATCTCGGTTTCTTGCTGCTTTAGTTTAAGTAAATATTCATTGCGGATATGCTTATCTAACTGCTGAATCATATCATCTAGTTCCCTTGCAATCATGCCGTATTCATTTCGACGATAACGAGCAGGGCGATTAGGTGTGAAATTAGCTGATTTCACGCGACCAATCGATTGAATAATGCGGTGCAGGAAGCGGAAATCATCCCGCATATTATACACAATGAGCAGTAGTACACTTATCATGGTCGTTATTACGATCAGAAAGATGGTAAGCAGCATCCTGGCATGCTGCTTAATCAGCATGGATAAATCAACGATGCTAACGAACTTGAAATTGAACTTGGTGGATGGAAAGGTAATATAAAATATATGCTTGAACAAGCCCTGTGAAATAACGCCATGACTGCGTCCATTCGCCGCTGCGAGACGCGATAATTCCTCTAATTTCTGATCCTGCCCGCTGCCGATAAGGTAGACCTCACCAGAGGTACTGACTGCAGCAGCTTTTCCCAAACGATAATTTTGTATAGATTTAAAGACTTGATCGCTGCTGACCAAGAAGCGCAGCTCCCCTAATTCCTTAGAGCCCAGTGATGTATCCGATAGTTTCTTGCGATATACGAAGCCTTTTAGAATCGTATCGTGAAAAGCTTCGTCTGTATTTGGAAGACCGAATATGAAGCTTGCAATTCCGTTTTCGTTAAAGCGTACAACATTGCTATACTGATTGGTATGCAGACTAACCTGCGTAATTTCACCCTGCGCCCAGCTGTACAGGTAGGTTTTAATATCCTCTGGGAAGGATACCAACGGCTGTGAGAACTCGCTGTTTTGCAGACTATTGGTTAAATAGCCTTCAACACTGCTGTTCAAAAAGCTGCGAGCATCTTCCATTAGACTATGATTGGAGTATATACGCTGCATGTAAGCCTCAATTCGGTCAGCATCGTACTGCAGCTCATTCTCTACACCTGCGAACGCATTTGCAGCCTCTAAACGAGCATCACCAACCCACTGATTCAGCAGCATGACACAGGTCAGAATRCCAAGAGCGAGTCCGATAGTTACGACAAAGACGACATAGGCAATAAACTTGTAACGATAAATTTTGATTTGTAAAAAAGAGCTCATATGGCACCTCAATTGCAGCAGCTCGCCTTAAAGCAAGTGGTTTCCATACCACTTTATCATGATTAAGCGAAGCTTCATAGATAGCAAGAAATAAGCATCCCATACAGAGTGACTCAATAGGGGATGCTTATTTAACTTACTTAACTTACTTGAAGTAGTTATTAATTTGCTCTTGAGCCGCTTTCATAATCGTGTCCATGCCAGCGGACTTTAATTCAGCAGTAATTTTCGGAATCATTTTCTCCGGATCGGATGCGCCTGTAATGAGTTCATATTTGTATTTATCCCATACGGATTGGCAATTTGCCACTTCAGTCTGAAGATTGCTGATGTCCAGTGCGAAACCTAGCACAGTGGAGGATGTCGCTGCGTCATTCAGCTTTTTAACTTGATCCCATTGATCCTCAGGAGCACCTTTGGTAACTGCTAGATTAAAGAATGTACCTTGGGAGTATGCAGCCAGCGGCCAAGTATCAGAAGTACGCTCGATAACCTTTTCGCCATCCACATTTTTGTAATCTACGTCTAGCTCGCCGAATGCAAGCATATTGCGTAGTTTTGGATCAGTATTGACTAATTCGAGGTACTTCAATGCTTCTTTCTTATATTTCGAATTCGCAGAAATCGCATTCAGGGAGCCTTGGATCGTGCTTGTTGTATAAATAGGGCCAAAGTGTTGAACCATATCATATTTTTCAACAGCATCATTGATTTGCCAGCTTACTTCTGCACCTGGAAAAGCCTGGGCTGCAAAGAATGGTCTGCCTTTTTCATTCTCTGTTTTAGTCGGAGCATCTGGGTTGATGATGCCATCTTGGTACCATTTATGCAGGAGCTTCAGATCGGCTATGACATCAGGCTGTTCAAGAACAGAGACAACCGTGCGTGATGCATCGTCAGCTTTTACGCCAACTGGAGTGAAGCCTAGTGTTAAATCATCATAATTGTTAAAGAAACCATTCAAGCCTTCACCTTGCGTCATCGGCAATGGGTAGAAGCTCTTGCCTTCGCCGGACTTGATGTTGTGAAGCGGTTGATCAAGATCCTGCAGGGTTTTGATGTTGTTGATATCAATATTGTACTTTTGCACGTATTTATCATCGTACACCCAATATTGCGTTAGTGCCGAATCCTTATAAGTAGGAACGGAATAATATTTGCCGCCAATTTTTGTGCCATCCCAAACCTTTTCAGGAATCAATTTGTATAAGTCAGGCGCATCACTTTGAACTAAATCAGTGATATCGGCAAAAGCTCCCATAGCCACTTGCTTGCTGTATTTACCGCTGTTTGTGAACATAATGTCGAAGGGTTCGCCAGTATTTACAATTGTGTTGATTTTGGTATCCCATTCACCCCAGCTGGCTACTTTGATGTCAATTTTCACACCAATTTTTTCCGCTGTATATTCATTCATGGCATCAATCGCTTTGCCGAAGTTATTAGGCACTTGGCCGCCGATCGTCCACCAGATGAGTGTCGGAATATCCTTGCTTGGTGTTTCGCTGTCCTTTGGTGCGTCTGTCGTTGACGGAGCATTTGTTGCAGCTGGAGAGTTTGAGCCGGAGCAGGCTGCTAAGCCACTCACCAGTAGTGTGAGAATACAAAGCGTAGAGATGAACTTCCAAGATTTCTTCATTTCATTTCCCCCTTATTGAAGTTGTGTCACCGTAAGCGTTGTACAGTGATCTATCATAAACCAAGCAAGCTTGGTTTATTTCGTTGATTATCCTTTAACTGCGCCAATCGTTAACCCGGAAATGAAATATTTCTGGAAGAACGGATAGGCGAAGGCTACAGGCAGAACAATGATAATCGCTACAGCCATGCGGGCAGATTCCTTCGGCATCGTTGCGACGAGCACGGCATAGCTAACGCCCATACTTGCAGCGTTTTTGGCAAGCGCATCGACATTGCTCATCAAGCTGTTAAGCAGTGCCTGCAAAGAATATAGGTTCTGGTTATTGATGTATAACATCGATTGAAACCAGTCATTCCAATAAGAGAAGCAGAGAAATAGTCCAATGGTTGCAATGACCGGCAAGGAAATCGGCAGAATGATGGAGAAAAAGATTCGCAGCTGGCTCGCACCATCAATTTCAGCTGATTCAATCAGCCCGTCAGGAATCGTGCTTTTAAAGAAGGTTTTACAAATGATAACGTTAAATGAAGAGACGGCAAGCGGCAGAATAAGTGCCCAGACGCTGTCTTTTAGTCCTAATAGATTAGTATTAATGAAGTAGCTGGAAACCAGACCGCCATTGAATATCATGGGGATGAAAACGACCCAAGTTAGAAAGCCCTTCAGTTTGTAGTTTGGGCGAGAAAGGACATAGCCCATGGAGGTGGTAAGAAATATACCGAGCACAGTACCAACCACCGTAACAAGAGCGGATACGCCGAGCGCTCGCAAAATCATCGTTCCTTGCTTGATCACATAAGCGTATGCTTCGCCTGATAATGCAACCGGCAATATATGATATCCTGTCTCACGTATGGAGTCCTCACTGGAAAGTGAAATGGATAGCACTACAATTACGGGTATGACGCAGATCAGCGCCAAGACGATAAAGATCAGGTTGAAAAATAGGTTTACAACGTTGCTTGTACGGTTGAATTTCTCAAGGCCTGTTTCGTAAGTCCTTCTCGTTGACATGGTCTTACCTCCTTACATCATCGCGCTATCTGGATCGATTTTGCGAACAATCCAATTAGCGATTAGAATAGTTGCACAACCCAGAACGGACTGTACGAATGCGGCAGCAGCTGCCATTCCTAAGGTAGCGGATTTCAGTTGTTTATACACCATGACATCGATGGTGGTAGACACGTTAAACAATGAATTGGAATCTCGCGTGACCTGAAAGAACAAGCCGAAATCGGTGTAGAATATACGTCCAACTGACAGAATGAACAGCATGACGATAACGAGTTTGAGCATAGGCAATGTAATAAAGCGTGTTTGCTGCCAAATGGAAGCGCCATCAATTACAGCTGCTTCATAGTACGTGCTGTCAAGGCTTGTGATGGTTGCCAGATAAATGACCATGCCATAACCTAAGCCTTTCCATACATTTAAGAGAATTAGAATGTACGGCCAGTAAGCCGGCTCCATGTACCAGTTAACAGGATCGCCGCCCATGTTGACGAGCAATTGATTAAGAATCCCTTTATCAAAGCTTAGGAACGCCCAGCCTACAGCAGATACGACAACCCAAGATAAGAAATAAGGGAGGAACATCATCGTTTGATAGACTTTACTTGCTTTGCGGCTGTGGAGCAGCCCGATCATAATAGCGAAGAGAACGGGCAACACAATACCTAGAACGATAAAAATAATGTTGTATCCAATGGTGTTTCGAATAATGATCCAAGCGTCATTTGACTTGAATAAGAACTCAAAGTTTTTGAAGCCTACCCAAGGACTATTAAATACATTGCTCAAAAACCCGCCGCTAATTTTGAAGTTTTTGAAGGCAATAATGATCCCGAACATAGGTAAGAAACAAAACAGGATGTACCATATCGTTGTAGGCAATGCCAAGAGGGTGAGTTCCGTATCCTGCTTGTGCCAACGAATTCGTAAGCGCTTTCTTTTATCTTGAAGTTCAACTGTCGATTTCATGCCTTTTACTCCTTTCGGTGTCTTCTCGGATGTGTTGCACTTGTTAAGCTCATTGTATAATAGGAGGATTTGATGCTTCTAGATAACAAACTTGATACTATAGTCAACAAACGTTAGATTCGATCATTCTGTTTTACAGAACTTTAAGAATGGACTCTAGGCTTAATTCCAATATGTGTTAAAATAAATGGATAATTACGTGAATGGGCTTGAAAAGTTAAGTTAGGAGTGTGGATAATGGGTACATTTCTTTCAAATATCCAGGTTTTCACCGGTGTGCAGGATAGCACAAAGCTGCTCGAAGAACTGGTGCTTGCTGTAAGAAATAGGCTGGTAGGGGACGAATATGAGGAAACAGACAACGCTGAATCGGTTGACCGCTCCCTTATTTTGCAGATTTCCTCTGATCGGTGGATTTCCGTCTACGACCAAAGACTTGACGAACAGGACATGGATGCGATGGACACGCTTGGCACTTCCATCTCGGCATCTGCTGGAGTGCCTGCTATTGGTTCCCTCGTACACGATAGCGACTTGCTCTTCATGCGTCTGTACCGAAATGGCAGGATGGCCGATACGATAATCAATGACTTGGATCTATTTAATGAGATGTTCGAGGGGAGTCGTCCCCGAAAACGGAACGGGCTGCCTTCAAAATGGGCTGAGGTTTGTTCACCTGGTGTGAACCCTGCCGAACTAAAGGCGATTTGGGAGAAAGAAAGGGTCTTTGCTGAAGACGCGCTGGTGCTGGCGGCGGAGCTGCTGGATATTCCAACTGAAGCGGCAATGCGGGGTTATGAGACGGATTCAGATTTTAACCAACATAAGAAGGTACTTCATTTGCGCAGCAAGATTCGCTTCACAGATCATGTTGAAGAAATCAATGCACCCAAACTGGCATTCTCAAGCTGGAACTCCTTCGCAGCAGGGGATGTTGGCATTTCGTCAAAGGTTTTATACGGCCTAATTAATCAAGGGCAAGCCTTTACTGGACTTGATGTGCTGCTTTGGGGGACGGCTCTTGAAGAGAGGTTAATTGAACCAGGACCGGGGATTCTGATTTGCACGTCGAACCAATCCCATACCCGGCGTCAATGGAACAGTGAACCGCAGCCGTATGAGTTCGAAGTAAAACAGTCGGGGATGGAGCAGCTATCGCAAATTAAAGGATACCGCTATGAATATCCAGAAATGTCCTTTCCTGATGGGTATATACAGATGATGAATCCAGAGACAGCTGCCAAGCTAGGTCTCATGCGTAAGTGGATGGACAGTTTTAATCAAAATGGATATTCGTTTCAGCTTTCGTTTACAGGAAAAAGGGTGGGCAAATCCGATCTCTTCATAGCATTTTTTCCGAGAGAGATTGGGGAAGGCCAGCTCGTAAAAAGCTTGCCAGTATTTATTGGTGTAAAACCGGATAAAGGTTCAATTTAAAGAAAAAGATTGGTACGGACGGACGGCAAATGTAGTTAATGACGTCGATCCTGATCATAGTTCCTTTTGAAATAACCGGGATTGACCCCAGTTATGGACTTGAAAGTTTTGGATAAGTGATGAACATCAGTGAAACCGCAATATTCACTCGTCTGCTGAAGGGACATGCCTTCCTTCAACAGCTCCTGAGCATGCTGGATACGCAAGTTCAGTAAGTATTGATAAGGTGTCATATTGAATTGTTTCTTAAATAGTACTGTGAATCGAGAGGGAGAAAGGTCTGCTCTTTTGGCCATATCGCTAACATTGATAGGTTCTGAGATTCGAAACGCTAAATATGACGTAATCCAGTTCAAGAAAGGACGACGAGATGACGAGGCAGCTTGTGGCTTCATATAACTTTTGAAAATCACGGTCAGAAATTCATAAGCCAGCTGATTGGCTTCCATGATGCCTAGATAGGTTTGTGACTGCCAGCATTCGATGATCTTGAAGACGAGGTCACGCAGCTTAACGGAGTGCGGAGTTTTAAGTTTAAATGGAATGAGTAAGGAATCGCATTCATGCAATCTAGGTTGTGAATAGGTGGAGTAGGGGGACATGTCCAATTGTCCTGGTCGCGTGATAAAGCTCTTATCCTTCTCTGGATTATAAAAGAAATCCAGATGCACGTAAGGATTGATCGTATCGGTAATGCCTTTGATTGTATGTACGTCTCCGGGCTGAAGCAAACAGAGATCTCCTGCATTCAGGAGATGAACGTTACCGTTGACCTCGATTTCAAACGAACCCTCCTGCACGTAAAAAATGATATAATCCAGCAAATTGCRCTCGCCAAGGAAAAAGGGCGGACGGATCGCATAATCTGATTCGCGAACATAGGGAGCGATGGCGTAGTCCTCTAATCTCATCGTAATCTGCCTCTTTCATTATAAATAATCGTTTTATACATAAAAAATAGATCTTATATATACAGGATTAAAGCTTATATTCCATTAAGATGAAGGTAGATTGTTGTTCAAGTATACCATGATCTTAAGGGAGGTAATAAGCATGAAAAAGGCGTATAAGGGTACTAAAATGAGGGAAATAAGTTTTCCGCTTGGAGGAATCGGCAGCGGAAGCATCGGTCTTGCAGGCAATGGCCGGTTGGTGGACTGGGAAATATTCAACCGTCCGAACAAGAAGAGTTTCAACGGTTTTAGCCACTTCGCAATAAAGGCGGAGCGGGAGGGTAAAGTACTGGATGCGCGGGTGTTGAACGGCGATTTGCAAGCGCCTTACGTCGGTGAAAATCTTCGCGGCGCACCGCTGCATAGCGGATACGGATTCGGACCAGAAAGCCAGACGATGGCGGGTATGCCGCATTTTCGGGAAGTGGAGTTCAGGGGCGAATTCCCGTTGGCAGGCATGTCATTCGCGGAAATCGATTTCCCCGGGCGCGTCGAATTAGTGGCCTTTAATCCGTTCATACCGCTCCAAGAGGATGACTCTAGTCTTCCCGCGGCTTTTTTTGAGTGGGAAGTTGAAAATACAAATCATGAAACGATTGCATACACGTTATGCCTCTCGGCTGGCAACCCCATTCCGACGGAAAAGGTAAATCACCGATACAGCATGATGGAAGGCACCGAAGGCGAATGCATACACATGATTAAGCTAAGCTCTGACCAGCATGACGATGCGCTCGCTCAGTTCGGCGATATCACACTGTCAACTGATGCACCAGATGTCAGCTACCAAGAATTCTGGTATCGCGGCGGCTGGTGCGACAATCTCGAGATGTTCTGGCATGATTTCACGCAGCAAGGACATTTGCAAAATCGTCAGTATCCCGTGACTGAGCCGCCTTTGGTACGCAAAGACACGGCATCACTTGCCGCTCATATTGAGCTGAAGCCCGGAGAGAAGAAAAAGATTCGATTCACGATCAGTTGGAACTTTCCAAACGTGGAGAACTATTGGAATCCCAATCCGTTAGGCTCTAACAGCTGGAAAAATTATTATGCGACGCTGTTTGAGGATTCCAGCGCATGCGCGAAATATGCGTTTGACCATTGGGATCGTCTTTACAGTGAGACCGTAAGGTTCAAAGATGCGTTGTTCTCATCGACTGTGCCCGATGTCATCAAGGATGCGGTGTCCGCAAATTTATCCGTGGTCAAAACGGYAACAACACTTCGTCTAACCGACGGTTCCTTCTATGGATTCGAAGGCAGCATCGAAGATGCTGGCTGTTGCGAAGGTTCCTGTACGCATGTATGGAATTATGCTTATGCACTTCCCTTCCTGTTCCCACGCTTAGAGCGCAGCATGCGGGATTTAGATTTTAAATACAACAAACGCGAAGACGGGAGAATGTCATTCCGGTTAATGCTCCCGCTCGGACGCGAGCGGATGGATTCCCGTGCTTGCGCGGATGGACAATTCGGCGGTGTTATTAAAGCTTATCGAGATTGGAAAATATCGGGCAATACAGAGTGGCTTACGTCCGTCTGGCCAGAAATCAAGCAAAGCATTACGTACGCTTGGGCCGATACTAACGAGGACAAATGGGATCCAGATAAAACGGGCGTATTGTCGGGCAGGCAGCATCACACTCTTGACATGGAGCTATACGGACCGAATGCTTGGCTGAGCGGATTTTACTTAGCGGCCCTTAAAGCGGGAGCGGAGATGGCGGCATTCTTGGGTGAGAGTGAAACTGCTGACGAATTTGACAGCCTGTTTCAATCGGGGAAACGATGGATCGACGAGCATCTGTTCAATGGCGAGTACTACGTGCAACAARTCGATTTATCGGATAAATCGCTGCTCGATAAATTCGACACGGATACCGTCAGCACGTATTGGAACAATGAACGAGGGGAAATCAAATACCAGATTGGGGAAGGCTGCGCCATTGACCAAGTCATTGCACAATGGCACGCTAATTTATGCGGTTTGGGCGAAATTTTCGATAAGGAACAGATGCGTACAGCTTTGAAGTCGTTGTATCGGTATAATTTCAAATCCAGCATGAGGCGGGAAGCGAATACTTGGCGCTTGTACTCTCTTAACGACGAGGGCGGACTCGTGATCTGCACTTGGCCAGAGGGCCGACATAAGCCGGCGATTCCGCTGACTTATAACTCGGAGACGATGACCGGCTTCGAATACCAAGCGGCTGCGCACATGATTCAAGAGAGTTTCATCGATGAGGGGGTTTCCATTGTTCAAGCGATCCGGGAGCGTTACGACGGCGAGAAACGCAATCCGTGGAACGAGATCGAATGCGGCAGCAACTACGCGAGATCTATGGCCAGTTACTCCTTGCTGCAAGCCTTCAGCGGCTTCGAATATGACATGGTCGAAGGCATGATCGGATTCAAACCTGTTCAGTCGGATGTGGATAAGTTTCGTACGTTTTGGTCGCTTGACATGGGCTGGGGCGTCTACGAGCAAAGCGAGACACAGACTCAGCTGCAATTACTGGGCGGCAAGCTGGTCGTAAAATCGATTGGATTACCCGAAGATAGAATCGAAACGATTAAACAAATCGAATTAGGCGATGCTAGTTTGGTTTATATCATCGTAGAAGATAGGATTCATTTTGAACCGCCGATTATCATTGATGCGGGAAACATGCTTGTAATTAAGCATGCTTAGAGGCAAGAGGTATGGATTTAACGAGTATGCAGAACAAATAACATCTGATTAGTTAATTTGTAAACAACATCCGATTACTACTTTGTCTGGCAGTACGTATTCTAATTATGTTATCTACTTCGGCAAAGTCGGCATCCATTCGTTAGCTGTATATGCGCTTTAACATCCAGACGAGCACTATTTTATGGGTTTATTCGAACTTAAAACTATAGCCACTGTTCTCAAAAACGGTGGTTTTTTGTTTTGCTATAAATTTGATTATCAAGTCTAGTATTCTGATATTTTTGAATGAACTAAGAATGAAAAACACTTGAACAACTCAGTGAAAAGTATAATATGGAAATGAAGCTATATTTAATAAGAACTTGGGGACTGCGTGAAGCAAGCTGGTAAGGTATCGTTGTGCAAATAAAGGAGGGGCGTGCATGAGGATGAGTCAAGACGCTGCTGTTAAAAGCCAATGGGTGGTGKAGGTTCGATGAGGATTGACGATCAAGAGTATATTTCGAGCGAGCTTCTTTTAATTTTGGAAGCGGTTGCAGATCAACTGATTCCAGGAGATGCATGGCCGTCGGCGACCGATGGAGGAGTTATAGCATACCTGAAACGT
>NZ_JBFTSN010000149.1:0-13962 GCF_056400045.1 Paenibacillus sp. 01L418 | reverse complement strand
ACTATAGGCGATCTAATTGGTTCAGACAAGGACGATTATCAGAATGTTGATAATCGTCTAGACTTGGAGGAGGCGATGGATCAACTGAAAGCAGAGGAGAAGAAGGTACTTATTCTTGCTTATCATAATGGTCAATCTCAGCGTGATATAGCCGATCAGCTTGGCGTATCGCAGATGAGCGTTTCTCGCATACAAAAGCGGGCGATTGAGAAGCTGAAGGTACTGCTCGCAGATCATAGCGCTGAATTTGGAATGTAAAGCACTTTTATTAATTTTTAATATATTAAAAACCCCCTTTCCATCTTGATGGAAAGGGGGTTTTTGTTATAAGCCTTATTGTTATTGAACCGGATCGGGTACCATGCCATTCTCAATGACTTGTGCATTGGTTTCCATGTTCTCCATATCCTCGCCAAGCTTAATCATCTCTTCTTCTGTAGGTGCCATTGAATTTGTAGTTGATTCAAGCTCGTCTTTCATTTCATTACCTCCCAGTTGTTGCAAGTCCATCCTTGACATCATCTTTAGCAGAGGAAATGGAATCCATAATATGCTGATTTGATTTTTTGGCGTGATCTACCAAGTCGCCAGCTTCCTCTTTGATATTAGTTGCTATATCCTTCGTGTTTTGTCCGACGGCAGCAGCTAAATCCTTTGTATTATTTCCCACCGTAGTGGCAATTTCCTTTGTCTTTTCGCTAATCGTCTTGAACTTGTTGGAGAGATCCTCCCGCAGGTTTGCACCTGTTTTTGGTGCGAACAGCAGAGCTGAAATAGCACCGATAGCACCTCCTACAATTGCGCCAATCAATACGCCGTTACTAGAGTTTTCTCGTGACATTTGTCATCTCTCCTCGATTTGTATTTGTCGATCAAGTTGATCAACGTTGTTTGAATTTCTTAGTTATATATAAACGAAAACAAACGTTTTGAAACAAATCAATAAGGAAACTATTGACAATTAAAGGGAGACGATGCTACGATTTGTTTCGATTTCTCACTTACTTGCTAGGAATTATGTGATATGAACGGTTGAGTAAATCGATTGCATGGAATAATTTATATAAAAAGATTGAGAAGGAGGGCGTTTATATTTAGTAAGATGAAAAATTAGAAGTAGCTTTAGAAAAGTTTTGAAAAATAATATATTTATTCTCTTAAATTGGTTAATTATTGAGTTAATTATTCCGATAAAAAAATTGCCTGCCTATTTCACCTATGTAGAAACTCGCAAAAATAGAGAGATAGAGGAGAGAAATCATGTTTAAACGAGTGGAGAATGAGCTGGAGCTGGCTATGTTTAACGGCATTTGGACAACCGTCTGGATGGAGAAAGGTTTTGAACTTGAATTTTCTGAAAACACTCTTGAGAGATTCGTCATTGTGACAGAGGAAGGACATTATGTAGGGACATCTGAAATTAAGCCCTATTGCTTGACTTCAAGCTCCATTAACGATGCAGGTCCGTTTCAAACGCATCCGAAAATTATTGAAGCAGGCGACGCTGTAGCTGAAATTGACAAAATTGCACTGCTCCGATCCTATAGAGGAAGGCATATCTCAGATTTGCTCTCGTCGGCAGTCTACATAGCAGAGAAGCTGCAGCTGAAATATTTTGTCTCGTTGCTTGAGCCGAAATTTATGAGGGCACTTCGTATTTCATATCAAGTACCATTAGAAAAAGTAGGAGAGAAGGTGTTCTATAAGGGAGATGACGTCATTCCCGTATTGTTCGATATGGAAAAGATGTATCGCAACAAAAATAGTTATCAATGGCTCGTCTATCCGCAAGAAGCGGTTTTGGCTGCAAACGGTGCAGGAGGAACTGGACGTACCGTTTAAACGTATGAAAACATGAGTTAACACAGAAAAGGCGGAAATGTCATGAAAAAAGAATTAACAGAACTAGACAAACGGAATCGATTGTTAATAAAAATCCTGTGGAGTTTGCTTGCTCTCGGGATCGTTACAGATCTTGCTATTGGGCTTGATGCAAAGATGGTTCTTCTTCTTGCGGGAGTCGGTATATTTTTGTGCGGTGCAGCTACTTTCATGACATACCGTGGCATTTTTACACAATTTATTAAATTTTTTGTACCCTTTATATTGACCATTATCGTTACTTTATTAATCGTATCGGATCCGAATCCTATTGTGAGCACGTACTTTTTAGTTTATGTAAACCTCGCAATCATTACTCTTTACGCAGACTATAGACCGATTATTTTGACAGGTGTTTTGGGAGCCGCAGTAAGCACATATTTATTTTTTGATCCTGTGCTGCAGCCTAAGCTATTCCCAAACGAATCGCTTGTTTATTTATTTTTGTATCTCTTATTTGCTACGGTTGCGCTCGCATTCTCAGCCGGCTTCAGCGGCAAATTGCAGCGGCAGGTAACAGACAAGCAGCGGGAAGCTTTAGCTTCTAAGGATATGGCAGAGGCGCTGCTCGCTAAACTAAACTCTTCTATTATTGTATTAACGGAGTTCAGCAGCAGCCAGCAGCTGACGGTTCGTTCCACTGGAGAAATATCGAAAGAGGTAACGGCAACGTTCTCCGAAATGTCGGCTGCGATCGAGAAGCAGACAGGGACTATTATGAACATTAGTGAATCCTCGCAGGTCATTGATACTTCGGTTAAAACGCTTTTGGAAGGTACGGAGCAGCTGAAGCAATTTTCTACGGTTAATGCAGATTTGACGGAGAACAATCGGGAGAAAATGGCTGTGTTATCGTCAGAGGTAGAAAGTGTTCGCTCTATCATTACACATACCGTGGACATGATGATTGAACTCAATGAGCAAAATGATCGTGTAAGCTCAATTGTAGAAACGATTAGTACGATTGCTGAGCAGACGAATCTACTTGCGCTTAATGCTGCGATTGAAGCAGCTCGCGCAGGCGAGCACGGCAGAGGTTTTGCTGTCGTATCAGGCGAGGTGCGCAAGCTTGCAGATAATGCGAGAGCGGCGACGAATGAAATATCTGAAATTTTGACGGGTATTCGTTCACAAATCAGTGCTGTACACGCGCAAGTTGAAAGTGGCCAAGCAGCAGTGACGACGAGCAGAGATGTGTCTTTGCAGGTTGAGAAGCTTATTGATCAGATAAACGAGAATACGGAGCTTGTGAAAAGGCATTCTGATTCAGTTGGCAGCTCTGCCAATGAACTGCATGAGCGTTATGCGAGCATGTCGAGTGAAATGCTCAATATCGCAGCTACTACGGAACAAAATATGGCTTCTGTTGAAGAGGTTCATGCCAGCATGGAAACACAGGATATGAAGATTCATACGATGGTAGAAGAATATGCTCAGCTTGATCAATTGCTTTCAGAGCTTAAGCAAATGGCGGCGAAGCATTAAGCTGATTTATCATAACATCATTCGTTTTATAGAAAACGTCAATAGAAGGAGTACTGCTTACCTCGAATGGGGTTGGCGGCTCCTGAAATGGCGTTTTTTTTTGTTAGTTTTATATGAATATGGATGAATAACTAACGGACAAATATGGAGTCACAAACCTCTGTTATCGGTGAGCAGTTAATAGAGTGATTTTGTGTATTAAATGATTTCTAAATGTTTATTACTTAGGTTCACGGCATGATAGCCATTATAATGACAAGAACAATGAAATGGTGGTTATAGCCGTTGAAGGAGATAATATATGATTGATTTTTTTCGTTTTGATACAGATGAGAATAGGATATCACTGCTAGCTCGAGCGAGGAAAGTTGCGTTATCGGCACTGCAAGAGTATGACTTGGAATGGGTGAGCATTCGATTTATTCAGCTGTCGGACACAATCACGTATAAAATTGAGACAGATACAGCGGAAAAATATTTGCTTCGAATTCATTCGGATCGACTCAGCATAGAGGAAATTCGTTCAGAGCTTGCTTTGCTTCAGGCCTTAAATAAATCGGAGGATTTGCATGTGCCAGAAGCGCTGGCAAGCTGCAGCGGCGCTTCTGTTTTGCAGATCGATACGGAAGCCGGCTATCGTCGTCCGTATGTTACTCTGATGCGATGGGTAGATGGCGAGCACGCTAGCGGGGAGTTTTCGGATCATACGGTTCATCTTATGGGTGTCATGATGGGAAGGCTTCACAAAGCGGCTGCAAATTTTGTCCCGCCTTCTGATTTTGTTCGTCCTGTTTGGGGAGCAGAGAGCTTTAGTCATCAAATGGCTAAGCTGGAACAGTATTATGGATGTTTTTTATCGGGAGAGGCATGGAGATCATATCAAGCAGCGGCTGAGAAAATCATATCGGAACTGGCTGTAATGGAACGCAGCGGCGATAACTACGGACTCATTCATGCGGATTTGCATAGCGGCAACATCGTTTTTAACGAGGATCTGCCGTATCCCATTGATTTTGGCAGATGCGGTTTTGGTTATTTTCTGTACGATATGGCAGGCTCGCTATTAGAGCTTTATCCGAAGCATCGCTGGCTGTTTATGCAAGGCTACGAGAGTGTAARAAAGCTGGAAACGGACTATGTTAAGAGGCTTGAATGTTTTTTCGTCATGTTCATGATCGAGAATTATTGCCATCATGCCTCAGACCCAAGAGAAACAGCCAGTTTAATTGCAGAACAGCCGTATGCTCAGGCGTATATAAGAGATTATTTAAACGATACACGGTTTTTATTCCAAGTTATCGAACCTATGGAAATCGATAGAACAGCAATTTTAGGGAGGAAGGAAAATGGAGAGTGAAGGTGAAAATATGATATTAGTCCCATAAAGGCTGATCGTTGTGAAGTCCGTGCGCTGCGCGGGCTTTTTTGTGAAGGGAGAGAAGCATCAAAATAATAAAACAGATAAGGCAATTGTGAAACATTGTAAATTAAATAAACGTTTAATACTTATCTAAGCAAACAAGGCGGTGTTTAATTGGAGATAGTCAAACATTTTTTTCTTTGGATTTTTATGATTATATTGTTTGTTGCGGCAGCGGTGGTCTTGGAATTATTCGAGGGGAGCAAAATTATGACAACCGAATATTATGGTCTCCGTAATATCGGGCTGACGTTCGTTTTGCTGATGGTTGTTTACGCCTTCCTTTTTTATCCGATTACATTGCTGCCAATCTCTTTAGTTGTTCATAAGCTGGTGAAATCACTAATGATTAAGGCTTCAATCTATATCCTGTTTGGTGGATTGGTGGGCGTATATATGTTTCATTATTTATATGATAATTTTGTCTCGGGATACGAGTTGAATAGAAATAGCTCTATTATAATATTTGCGGTTGTGGGTTTGTTATATGCCCTAGCAGAAAATATGCTGCACCGCCGAATGAGGGAATGATATGGAAACATGTTTTTTGTTGACTGGGAAGCCGCGAGTAGGCAAATCGACTKCCATTGTACAGCTTATTAACCGAATAGGCGCTGAGCATGTTGGAGGATTTTATACGGAAGAAATACGGAGCGAAACGGATCGTATTGGATTTAACTGCGTAACATTGGATGGAGTAAGCAAAAGAATAGCAAGTGTAGATAGTACAAGTTCCATAAGAATAGGAAGATATGGCGTTGAATTAGAAGCTTTTGAGAATTTAGCTCTAACGTCAATTAGACATTCCTTGAAGACGAAGAAGGTAACGGTTATTGATGAAATTGGCTACATGCAAATGTTATCGGTACCTTTTCGGAAAATGGTCTATGACATGGTTTCAAGCTCGCAGCATCTCATCATAGGCACGATTTGCTTGGATAGCCATTCCGAAATTGACAAGATAAAGGAGCTGCCAGGCATCAAGCTGTACGTTATGAATGAAGAAAATAGAGAATTAACAACAGAGGCATTGGCGAACGATCTTTTTAGGTTATTGTAGGTGGTTCATTGTACGATAAAGAAGCTTCCTAATCCACGTTCTAAGTGGGTGGGGAGGCTTTTTTTTGAATGGGTAGATTTGCTCGATAATGAGTATGTGTAAGGTTAATCGTGTTTTGAGTAATCGTATCTTCTAACAGGAAAAACTCCTGTTAATTTCTCAGTTTTTACGTCAAATGCTCAATTAACAGGAAAATCTCCCGTTAATTTCGCGAAATTAGCTCTAATTCAGGAATATGAAGAAAATTAACTGGAGAATTTCCATGTAATTAGTTAAATTAGACTCTTTTTGATGAATTAACAGGAGAAATTCCCGTTAGCGTAGGGATTCTCGTATCAATTGAAGGGAATTACGTGTGAAGAATCGATTTAGTAAAGGGTTTGGGTAACATTTGCGTGAATCCCGCGTAAAAAATTGAGTTAGCCTAGGGATTCTCGTACCAATTGAGAGGAAATCCCGTGTCAAGAATCGTGTTAGCATAGGGAGTTGCGTATCATGGGGAAATTCATACGAAGAATCCAGTTAATTAAGGGTTTAGGTAATAAATTAGTGAATTCAGTGTGAAAATTTTCAGTTGGTGCAGGGAGCTCAGTAGCAAGTGGTGAAGCAAGCTTGACCTTGGCAGCAGCGAAAGCGTGGCGCCAATTTGTAAAAAAGAGTCGTGGAAATTAGACGGATAAGTGTTGACGGATGGAAAACATCATGTTAAATTTAATTTATCCTATTGAATTAGTCGGAAATGAATAATGACACTTGCATCGTCATTCATGGCAATGGTTTCGCTGTATTTGATTGCAAGTCGCGCTCGCTAGAAAACTGGAGGCGCATGCCAACCGAATGCCGAATCGGTTGTCGTGCGCCTTCTTTTTATTCAAAGGAAGAGGAGATGGGGATAGTGAGTCATGTTGGTTTTGGAGCTAATGCTCAGTCACTTGAGCAGCAATACAGTAAAGAGGTTGCCGATGCAAGAAGCCCTGATTATCCTGTACACCCGCTTATTCTGAATCGATGGTCGCCACGATCCTACTCGGAGCAGCTTGTGAGCGATGAAGAGCTTTATACGGTTTTGGAAGCTGCAAGGTGGGCGCCATCGTCCAGCAATTTGCAGCCTTGGAGATTTTACGTGGCAAGGGAAGAAGCCGAGCATGAGCAGTTCCGCAAGTTCATCGTGCCTGGCAACCGCTTGTGGACAGACCACGCACCCGTGCTGCTGCTTCTAGCTTCTGAAGCGGTTAAGCAAGATGGCAATCCGAATGTGTCGCATGCTTTCGATACAGGAGCTGCTTGGGCAACTTTGGCGCTGCAAGCGAGGCTGCTTGGTCTATCGACTCGTGCCGTTGGAGGATTTGACCGAGCGGAAGCACGCAAGATTTTAGAAGTACCCGAACATATTGCACTGCATGCCGTCATTGCACTCGGTCATCGTGGAGGACTTGATACGCTCGATGAAAAGTTTCGCGATAAAGAAATTCCGAATGGGCGTCGCCCCTTGGCTGAGAGTCTATTGGAGATTAAGGTAGATTAAACGGCTAATGCTTTCTGGAAACCTGTTTGACCATGCATTTGGTTTGATGGCACTTATACATTTAGTTTGAAAACACTCATAAATTTGGAGAGGATGTTGAATATGTCCAGAACGGTTGAGGTTGCTGATGAATGGTTGAAGCGAATACAGGATCAATTGGCAGGCGTTCAATATGGCATCGTTCAAATTACGATTCATAATGGTCAAATTGTACAAATTGATCGGACGGAGCGCAGCCGTTACGAGGTGGAGAAGCTGCCATCTGCTGCTCGCAAGCAAAGATAACCGTTTATAAGTGGAGAGGATGCGTATGAAGAACGATAGGAGCTCCAGTTTATATGAATGGCCGGATCTTGCCTTTCATCATTACTGCTTGCAAATGTATCGGCTGAACCGTGGTGTCTACAATACCATTGATCAATGGCTGTATGACAACGGTTATGCTGGAATTAAAGGCCGGCGGAAGATGATTATTCAGTTTCTAGATCACATGATCAAGCTGCAGGCGGAAGAAGGCCGTAAGTATTTATCTTTTGGCAAAGGAAATTTGGTCGCTCAGCTTAGCCAATTTGCTGCTGAACACGAAGTTCCGGTAATAAGAGCCTTGGCCGCATACTAATAATGAATATATTCGACCGGAAAACCGGAGACATTTTGCAAATGCAAAACCTGTCTCCGGTTTTTTTTTGTACAAAATTTGAGGAGGATAACGAACATGGAATATCGTAAATTGGGAAGAACAGGACTAAAAGTATCTGAGGTGAGCTTAGGTACGATGGCGTTTGGAAGATGGATTGATGAGGAGGCATCTGCTGGAATTTTGGATGCCGCGCTGGATCATGGCATTAACCTCGTGGACACTGCTAATGTATACGGGGAAGGTGAGTCGGAACGTATACTGGGCAATTTGTTAAAAGAAAGACGTCACCAAATTGTGCTGGCAACCAAAGTTCATGGCCGCGTAGGCGAAGGGGTAAATGATTCGGGGCAAAGCCGCTATCATATTTACAAGGCTGTTGAAGACAGCTTGAAACGGTTGAAAACCGATTATTTGGATCTGTATCAGGTACATCGATTTGATCCTAATACCCCTCTTGAAGAAACGCTTCGAGCTTTAGATGATCTGGTGCGTCAAGGGAAAGTAAGATACATAGGCGCTTCTAATTTTGCTGCATGGCAGCTTGCGAAGGCTCACGGTATAAGCGCGCTGCATAGCCTGCATCGCTTCGAAAGTCTCCAACCGGAATACAGCATCATCTCGCGTGAAATTGAGAAGGAAATTATACCTTTTGTGCAATCGGAGCAAGTAGGCGTTATCGTTTATAGTCCGCTTGGCAGAGGAATACTCTCTGGCAAGTATAGGGTTGGAGAAGCGCCGCCTGAAGGATCACGGCTTGCGGCAGGCGAGCAAAGGCTGGAGGAGCTTTTGAAGAAAAATGCAATTCCAGTTGCTGAGGCGATTAGACCTTTGGCGGAAGAAAAGGGCCTTACTCAAGCGCAATACGCATTGTCTTGGGTACTGAGTCGTCCTGGCATTACTTCGGCAATTCTAGGCGCTTCAAAGCTTGAGCATATTACGGAAGCTGCAAAAAGCTGGGATGTTAAACTAAGCGCTGAGGAACTGGCGAAGGCTGATGAAGCAACCTCCAATTTGGAGTCGGCAAAAGAAGCCATTCCGAGCTAATTCTATAATGGAATACATTCTACCGTATAAATGGAGGATATCAGAGCAGTGTGTGATATCCTCATTTTTTTATCAAGTTCGGATGGGAGGCGGTAAGCATGGCGGGAGTAACGATTAATCATCTATACAAAAGATATGGCAAAGACAAACACGCGGTTGTGCAGGATTTCCAGCTGGAAATTAAAGATAAGGAATTTATCGTATTCGTCGGTCCTTCCGGCTGCGGCAAATCGACGACATTAAGAATGATTGCCGGGCTTGAAGAGATCTCCGAAGGCGAAATTTATATTGGAGAGCAGCTCGTCAATAAGCTACCTCCGAAGGACCGTGATATTTCGATGGTTTTTCAGAACTATGCCCTCTACCCCAATCTAAGTGTATATGAGAATATTGCGTTTGGACTGAGGATGCGCAAGCTTCCTAAGCATGAGATCGATTTGGCGGTAAAAAATGCTAGCCGAATTCTGGAGATTGAGCCGTATTTAAATCGCAAGCCAAAGGAGCTGTCGGGCGGTCAGCGCCAGCGGGTGGCGCTTGGCAGAGCTATCGTGCGTGACCCGAAGCTGTTTTTGATGGATGAGCCGTTGTCTAACTTAGATGCCAAGCTTAGAGTAACAATGCGTATGGAAATAACGAAGCTGCACAAAAAATTAGGCACAACCTTTATATTCGTTACCCATGATCAGGTCGAAGCGATGACGATGGCGGACCGTATTGTCGTGATGAAGGGCGGACTCATTCAACAATGTGATACGCCGGAGCTGATCTACTCCAAACCTTCGAATACGTTTGTTGCGAGCTTCATAGGTTCTCCTCAAATCAATTTCATTCATGGACGCGTGCAGGAAAATCCGCAGGGGCGATTAGAGTTTCATACGAATCGTTTTCAACTGAAGTTAAATGAAGTGATGGAGGATATTTTACGCAAAAATAACCAACTAAACAAATCGGTGATATTAGGTATAAGGCCGGAAAATGTGAAGCTGGAAGGCTTGTTCTCGGAGACGATCATTACCGGAACCTATAAGGACAATGAACTTATGGGCGCTGATCGTTTTCTTTATTTAGACATCGGACAGGAGAAGCTGCTCATTGCACGCGTCGATCCCGATAATCGTTTTGCTGAAAATGAGAAAGTGAAAGTAGAGCTTGATATATCGAAGGCTCATTTCTTTCATAAGGATACGGGTGAAAGATTTACAGAATGATCGGTATTTGCGAAGGAGGGAGGCGGCTTAACCTTTATGAATAAGAAACGGAAATGGCTTGTCTATGGTGCCAGTATTGTCATTGCAGCATGGCTGCTTAATGCTGGAGCGGCAGTAAACTCAGAATCTGGAGACAAAACCGATACGGTCCAATATGACAAGCTCGTAACTACATTTAATTATGAGGTTGATCCTTATTTTAGCGATGCGCTGGCAGCATGGCAGGAGAAGGGCCTGAGCAATGCAACAACTTCAATTCAGCTGGATGCAGCGAAGCCATCTCGTGTATCGAATGAAGAGGAGATCAAAGCAGGCGATTATGACGGTAAATCAAACATACTGATTTGGAATACAAGGAACACAGGATGGGTTGAATATCAAGTTGACGTTGCAGAGAGTGCGCTGTATGAAATCCACGTATCTTATAACCCTCTGAAGGATGGAAGAAAGGGACCGATCGGGTGGGAGGTAACGATAGATGGCCAAAGGCCGTTTAGGGAAGCCTCTTCCATATCCTTATATCGGACATGGGAGGATGTGCGCCCTATTCTGAAGAACTCAGACGGCGATGAAATTCGTCCTCGTTCGATTGATGTGTCGGGCTGGAGCGAGAAGCCGTTAACGGATTCAGGAGGGGCATATGCGCAGCCTTTGCAATGGCATTTCGAACAAGGAACGCATACCATTCGATTGCAAGGGTTTGACCCCGTTGCGCTTGAGCGAATTAAGCTTGTTCCGAGCAAGCAAATACCTGATTATGCTGAAGTTAAGGCTGCGTATGCCGATACGCCTTCTCTTGCGGGCGATGTATTGACGATTCAAGCGGAGGATTTTACGAGCAAAAATGATACGGCAATAAAGCTATTTTCGGATAAAAACTCACGCACGCTGCCGCGGTATACGGGAAGAATTATTTACAATACGGTCGGCGGTCCGCGCTGGCTTGAACAAAACCAGGAAATCTCATGGTCGTTTGAGGTGCCGGAGAGCGGCTTGTACAAAATAGGCTTTCGCGCTCTGCAAAATACGATAGCTCAGAAAACCTCCTACCGGGTCGTTCGAGTGGATGGAGAGGTACCGTTTACGCAATTTTTAGCGTATGGCTTTCCTTATTCTACTGGTTGGAACGGAATGATTTTGCAGGACGAAAAAAAGAATCCGTATTTGCTTAATCTAGAGAAGGGCAAACATACGTTGTCGCTAGCCGTCACACAATCGCCTATTAAGTCTATCGTTGTGGATGTCGAGAAGCTGATCGCTCATTTGGATGCGATTGACTGGGATTTGCGTACGATTACAGGCTCGAGCTCGAAGAAGACCATTGACCGCAATCGTACGTGGAACATGGAGCAGGACTTCCCAGGGATGACTGACAAGATGGCGCTGGCAGCGGATGTCATGGAGTCACTGTCGAAGCGGGTAGTTAAAGCAAATGGCAACAAGGATTCAATCAGTCAAGGACTCGATACATCAGCAAAGGATTTGCGAGCATTGCTTAAGAAGCCTGAAGAAATTCCTTATCAGGTCGAAGAGATTTCTTCGATGAGAGAGAAATTCGGTACTTTTATCGATACACTGCTCAAGCAATCGCTGCAGCTGGATGAGGTTTATATTATTCCCGAGAAGACGGATGCTCCGAAAATGGAAGCTGGTTTTTTTGGCCGGCTATGGGGCAGCGCTCAAAACTTTATTTACTCTTTCGATGCGAGGGACAGCCTTAACGATTTGGACGACAAGAAGCTGAACATTTGGGTTCAGCGCGGCAGGGATTATGTGGATCAGCTGCAGCAGCTTGCTGATGAGTCGTTCACGCCAGAAACAGGCATTGAGGTAAAGGTGAACCTGCTTCCAAATGCTGAGCTTTTGCTTATGTCTAATGCAGCTGGCGTGCAGCCGGATATTGCCCTTGGCTTGACGCAGGATTTGCCAGTCGATTATGCCATTCGCGGTACGCTGCAGGATTTAAGCAAGTTTGAAGATTTTGATCAGTTGTATCCGAAGTTTAGTCCGGGATCGTGGCTGCCGCTGCACTACGATGGCGGTTATTATGGCGTGCCGGAAACGCAGTCGTTTCAAGTTCTCTATTACCGCAAGGATATTTTGAAGCGTATTGGAGCTGAAATTCCCGAGACATGGGAGGACGTATATCAGCTATTGCCTACGCTGCAGCAAAACTTTATGAACTTCTACGTAAATCCGAAGGAGTTTACGCATTTCTTCTATCAAAATGGCGTCGAGTTTTATGAACCCGGCGGTGTGAAATCAGGTCTCGATGGTCCAGAGGCTTATCGTGCTTTCAAGCAATGGACGGATCTATTTAATACATACGCTGTGGAGCGGGAGGTGCCGAGCTTCTATCAGCATTTCCGCAGCGGAACGATGCCAATCGGCATATCGGATTACAACATGTATGTGCAGCTTTCGGCTGCTGCGCCTGAGCTGAATGGACGCTGGGGCATCGCGCTTATTCCCGGTACGAAGCAGGCGGACGGATCGATAAGCCGCTGGGCTGGCGGGGGGCAGCGTACGGGTGTCATTTTTGACAAGTCCAATAAAAAAGCAGAGTCATGGCAATTCCTGAAGTGGTGGTTGTCAGCTGAGGTGCAGGAGCAATATGGCTCTGATTTGGAAGCGGTCAATGGCGTCGCTTTCCGCTGGAATACGTCCAACGTGGAAGCCTTCACGCATCTGCCGTGGAAAAAGGAGGATGCTGAAATTATTTTGAACCAGTGGAAATGGTATAAGGATATTCCGAATGTGCCCGGCGGATATTTCTTGGAACGCGAGATTCATAATGCATGGAATCGATCCGTTGTTGGAACAGCGAATTATATGTCCTCCTTGGAGCAAGCCGTTCGGGACATTAACCGCGAGCTTCTAAGGAAGCAGCAGGAATTTGGCTACATCAATGAGCGAGGCGAACAGGTGAATAAGCTGGACATTCCTATTGTCGATCAGCCTTGGGAAGGGATTGATCGTTATGTGGAGTAGATTATGGTCGTATCGTATTTCGTATTTGTTTATCGCGCCGTTTCTGATATGCTTCGCTCTGTTTATCGTTATTCCGATTCTTGCCGCGGTAGGCTTAAGCTTTACCTATTACAACGGGATTGAGCCTCCTCGCTTTATTGGCTGGAGCAACTTTCAGTATTTGATCGCGCAGGATCTGCTGTTCCTAAAATATGCGCTGCCCAATACATTTAAGTTTGCTGTCATTGTTGGTCCCGGCGGTTATGCTGCCGCCTTCCTGCTCGCATGGCTTATTTCACGGCTGCGCGGCGGCGTTCGCAAGTGGGTGGCGCTTGCGATGTATACGCCATCGCTTACCGTTGGCATAGCGATGACGATTATCTGGCTTCCCTTGCTGTCGGGCGATCGCATTGGCTATTTGAACAGCTTTCTATTAAAAGCAGGCCTTATCGACGTGCCAAAGTTATGGGTGACCAGTCCAGAGTTTCTTATGAACTCGATGATCGTCGTCACATTGTGGTCGAGCATGGGTGTAGGCTTCCTAGCAATGCTGGCGGGTATTCTTAACGTGGATACGATACTTTATGAGGCAGGAAGAATCGACGGCATCAGAAACAACATACAGGAGCTATGGTATATTACGATTCCRTCCATGAAGCCGCAAATGCTGTTTGGCGCCGTAATGGCGATTGTTACGACCTTTAAGACCGGATCAATTGGTGTTGAGCT
>NZ_JBFTSN010000148.1:0-14026 GCF_056400045.1 Paenibacillus sp. 01L418 | reverse complement strand
CTTTTGCAAGGATTATGTTATTGTACAGTTTTTTTCGTGAAGTAGATTTGACATGATAGTTGTAGAGAGAGGCAGGAGTGATACTTTGCTGTTCCATAGACAAAGGAAGGGAGGATCGTTAATGACATTAGGTCGATAGTAAGGAAGCCGCTTCACATTTGATTAAAGAGAGGATGTAAGAAGATGACCTTAAAATCAATGAAAGCTAAGCTGCTAGGTGTTTCCTTGTCTATTGCGTTGATGCTGCCGTTTGTTCCAGTACCAGAAGCATTTGCTGCAAACCTAAATGTAACCGCTTACGGCGCGAATGGAGCGGATGGCGCAGACGATAAAACGGCGTTCCAAAATGCGATTAACGCTGCAGTCTCTGGTGATACCGTTTATATTCCAGCAGGGACTTATTATTTGAGCGGAACGGTTACTGGGAAATCAGGTGTTCATATTAAAGGAGAAAGCCGCGATACGACAATAATTAAGTCAACCTCGACAGGGCAAGAACGAATGTTCAGCTTTTATAATCTATCCAATGTACAAATATCTAACCTGACACTCGATGGCAACAGCAATAATACGATTTTGTCAGCGGTTGTTTCTGAGGGCGGCAGCAACAATAAGATGAGTCAATTACGCGTAAAGGATTTTACAGCCTCTGCGGGGTTTGGACCGTTTGCGCTGTATGCAATCGGCTCTCAAAATATTGAGATTAGCGACAATATTATCACAAATATTGGCGTTAACTCCGCTTGGGGCGGTGCGGTAAGAGCAGGCTGGGGCTCGAACGGCGCTCAAATTTTGAATAATACGATTCAAGATACGGGGCGAGGAGGCATTTTTGCTAATGACGGCTGTCAATACGTAGTCGTCCGAGGCAACAATATTACAGGAACGGGCCATCATACGGAGGGATTAGGCATCGAGCTTCACACCGATTGTGATTATTCCTTAATTGAGAACAACCAGGTTGACCACTGGATCAGCGCTGTGCGCTCCAAGTATATCGCAGTCCGCAATAATGTCGTTAAGGCTACAGACGGCTCTGTGGGGAATATGGGCCTTGAGGTGATGGTTGAGCATGGCGTAACGACAGGCAATCTTGTTGATGGAGGCCAGCAGGTCGGAATGCAGCAGTCGCCTGGAACGGGGTATCAATATTGGGGCTACAATACGATTCAAAATATAGTCATGTGGGGAATGCAGCTGCAAGGAGAGGGTACCGGCCAAACGGAGCAATATCAATATTTTTACAAAAATACATTTAAGGACGGTCCGCGCGACAACCCGCAAGCCGCTTATTCGGGTTATGGCGGCAATGCCGTTCGTATCCATGGCAATTCACAGAATCTGACGTTCGACAGCAATCAGATCATCAACAACGGTCGCAAGGGGATCGAGATTACAACCGCATCAGGCATCGACCGTTTGAGCTTCATCAATAATGTAATTACAGGCAATACAGGTGAATCCATTGATCAGTATCCTGCTAGTGCAGCGAATTTGGAGTGGAGCGGCAACACCGTTAGCGGTAACGGCACGAATACGCAGCTGACAAGCCGCGGATTCTCGAATCCGAAGCCGGTGGCAAACTTTACTTCACCGGCTGTTGTTCAATTAGGCACACCAATAACGTTTACAAACAGCTCAACAGATAATGGCTCCATTTCTGAACATTTATGGGATTTCGGAGAAGGTGTACCAAGCACAACGGTAAGCCCTACCTATACGTATCAGAAAGCAGGTACCTACCGTGTTACACTCGTAGTTTGGGACAATGAAGGAAGAGCCAGCTTGAAGGAGCAAACAGTTATTGTAAATGCCGGACCGCCAGTTACACATGCGCCTAGCGCTCCAACAAACCTTGCGTCGCCTTCAAAGACAGACGTATCCGTGAACCTCACATGGTCACCATCCACGGATAATGTAGGTGTAAGCGGCTATGAGATTTATCGAGGCGGTACACTCGCAGGAACAACAACTGGCGCTGGAAGTACAGCATTCTCTGCCACAGGTCTTTCTCCAAGCACAGCCTATAGCTTCACGGTCAAAGCGAAGGATGCTGCAAACAATTTGTCGGCGGCAAGCAACACGCTGAACGTGACAACGAATGCTCCTGATACGACTGCGCCTACGGTGCCAGCCAATTTGGCTTCTCCGTCCCATACGGATGTCAGCGTCAGCTTGACCTGGTCACCTYCAAGTGACAATGTGGCTGTTACAGGATACGAAGTTTACCGCGGCGGCGTATTGGCAGGAACAACTGCTGGTGTCAGTTCGACAAGTTTAACGGTAACAGGATTGACGCCTAGCACAGCATACAGCTTTACCGTTAAAGCGAAGGACGGAGCGGGCAATCGATCTGCGGCGAGCAATGCGGTCAATGTAACGACTAACGCTCCGGCAGTCAATACGTATATTAGCGACCTGACGTGGGCATCAGCTACAACGGGCTGGGGCAATGTACAGAAGGATAAAAGCAATGAACAGCGCACGATTACTTTAAATGGCACGACATATGCCAAAGGAATCGGTACTCATGCAATCTCTGAAATCACTTATAACTTAAATGGCGGCTACTATCGGTTCCTATCCGATGTCGGAGTAGATGACGAGGTACAGGCTGTGAACAACGGCACGGTTACTTTTGAGGTATGGACGGATGGGGTTAAGGCCTATGACAGCGGGGTTATGAATGCCAATACAGCGACAAAAAGTATTGATCTTGATGTTACGGGTGTAAACGTGCTCAAGCTTGTTGTCGGTGATGCTGGTGACGGAATCGGCTATGATCACGCAGATTGGGCCAATGCACGACTTGCTTCAGCATCTGGCGGCCAAAATCCAAATCCAGGGGATACCGTATCACCTAGCGCGCCAGCTAATCTAGCATCGCCAAGCAAAACAGATACAAGCGTTAATCTAACTTGGAGCGCATCGACAGATAATGTGGGTGTAACAGGCTACAATATCTATAATGGAAGCAATCTGTCAGGTACGACAACAGGATCAAATGCGACTTCATTTACAGTGACCGGTTTAACGGCGAGCACAGCTTACAGCTTCACGGTGAAAGCCAAAGATGCTGCAAACAATATTTCCGCCGCAAGCAATGCCCTTAACGTTACGACAAATGCGGCACCTGGCGGAGGAACCGGCACTGGAAATGGTTTGCTCGGGCAATACTTTGCTGGCGATTTTGGCAGTCTTGAGCTTGAGCGGGTAGATGCAGTTATTGACTTCGATTGGGGCGGCGATCGACCTACCGTAAATGTGCCGGGAGAGTGGTTCACGGCACGGTGGACTGGCAAAGTACAGCCTCAATACACCGAAACCTATACCTTTTATACCCATACGGACGATGGGGTTCGCTTGTGGGTAAATGGCCAGCAGCTGATTAACCAGTGGCAGTCGATGAACGGTGAGCTCAGCGCGACTATATCATTAACAGCGGGAGTTAAGTACGATATTAAGATGGAATATTTAGAAAATGGCGGGAATGCGCATGCCCGGTTGTCTTGGTCAAGCCCTTCGCAGGCGAAGCAAATTGTTCCTAATGCGCGGTTATTTTTAAACTGAGTAAAATGATTTCTAAAGCATGAGAAAAAGCCGTTGTATCGTTGCTGGATGCAACAACACAACGGCTTTTCAATGTTCTCCCTTAGTGGAATCGCTATTTAATTGTTCTGCCTTTTGTTTTTTGCCTTTATTGGTCAATAATCCAGCTGCGATTGTAAGAATAATGACTACGATAACAAAGGACCAGAAGAGGAGTTGATTCTCGAAAAATGCTTTAAACGATTTTTCATGTGTAATCATCTTCGCAGCGGTATATGCAAGAACCGCTGAGCCTAGATAAACGATCCAATTATAGCGATTGATTAGTTTGATGAATATCGTACTGCCCCATACAACGACTGGTACGCTGATGAGAAGCCCAAGAATAACGAGCAAAGTGTTCCCGTGGGCTGCGCCTGCAACTGCGATTACGTTGTCAAGTCCCATGGCCGCATCGGCAATAATGATTGTACGTATCGACTGCCAAAGGGTATTGCCAGATTTGATGCCATCATGTGCATCATCCTGTACGAGAAGCTTGTATGCGATCCATACAAGGAGAAGTCCCCCAACAAGATTAAGCCAAGGAACGTTTAGAAGCTGAACAACAAGCAAGGTGGCAATGATTCGTATGCTAATCGCTCCAACCGTTCCCCATATAACGGCTTTCTTCTGCTGTTCCTTAGGTAGGTTTCGTGCTGCCATCCCAATCACAATGGCGTTGTCACCGGCCAATATAAGGTCGATAAAAACGATGGTCAGCAGGGCGGAGAAAAACTCGACAGAGAATAGTTCCATAAGTCATTTCCACCTTCCATAAAAAGGAATATCTTGAAGTCTACAATAAATACGCTGCGCAGTGAAGAGGGATTCAAAAATTTTTATGGACATATTCCTCACAGCTTGTTCATACAGCTGATTAGAGGGGGTATGTAACTTGGACAGCCTTATTATATTTATCGAAATCGTCTTGATTAATGTATTGCTTAGCGGAGATAACGCCATTGTGATTGCAATGGCTAGCGGCCAACTGCCGCCAGAGCAGCGTAAACGGGCTGTATGGTGGGGTGCAATGGCTGCTGTAGGCTTAAGATGCGTGTTGACCGTCGTTGCGATTAAACTGCTTCAGGTGCCTTTTTTACAAGCCGTAGGAGCTTTGCTATTGTTCTACATAGCGGTTAAGCTGCTTGCAGAGGCAGGCGGCAATCAGGATATGCATACGGTGAAAAAAGCAAAAACGATTGGTCAAGCGATATGGACAATTGTTGTAGCCGATTTCGTTATGAGTCTTGATAATGTTCTCGCTATTGCAGCGGTAGCAGATGGAGATATTGTACTTATTTTGCTCGGAATTGCGCTCAGCATACCTATGATTATTTGGGGAAGCCAAATGCTGGGAACGCTCCTTCAAAAATTTCCTGCTCTTTCCTATATTGGGGCAGCTTTACTCGCTTATGCGGCAGGTGGAATGCTAATGCATGACCCTGGCATGAATGATTTGCTGTTTCATGGGTCAAAAACGCTTGCTGAAGCCATTCCTTTGCTGTGTGTTCCGCTTGTCATTGTACTCGCAATTGTCAAAAAAAAGGCTGTTTTATAAGGATTATGACTCGCTCCGTTCACGCAAAATAATGCGGGACGGTTTTTTTTTTGTTAAGACCCTCGCAACGTACTGGTATTTTTGCCTCAGTTCCTATAAACTAATATAGATAAAAACTGTCGTCTTTCGTCAACATATGCGAAAGGCGCTGTAAGGAGCGGAACGCGAATGCCTAATAACAAATATTCCGCTGGAATCATTTTGCTGTTAGCCGGGGTCGTTATTTTGTTGGGCAAGTTAGGTGTATTCAGCTTTCTGGGCGCAATCTTCTGGCCGCTGCTCGTCTTAATTCCCGGCGTGCTTCTGCATGTTCTCTACTTCGGCAGATTAGTTCCGGCGGTCGTGCTCGTCCCAGGCGGAATGCTCGTCGTATATGCCCTGCTGTTTGTCGTTTGCAACCTTTTTGGATGGGATAGTATGAAATATTTGTGGCCGCTGTTTATCTTTGGAGTGGCAGCTGGTCTTTACGAATATTATTTGTTCGGTTCATCCAGACCGCGTGTTGTACTCACGGCATCGATTGCGCTTGCTGCCGCATCGGCTGTGTTTGTCATTCTTGTGCTTTTGTGGAGCTGGGGGATTTATGCGATTGCTGTTGCGTTAATTGCAGCAGGTGTTTGGATGATGCTAAGCAAACGCAAGCGTTGGTAAAAGATTTAAATAAAAAACAATTGGAGTGGATTACAAGTTATGCAAGCAAGAGAGAATTTACGGAATATCGCAATTATTGCCCACGTTGACCATGGTAAAACGACATTGGTTGACAAACTGCTACAACAATCAGGCACGTTTCGCGACCATGAAGCAGTGCAAGAGCGCGCAATGGACTCAAATGACATTGAGCGTGAACGCGGTATTACGATTTTGGCAAAAAACACAGCAATCAATTACAAAGACTATTTGATCAACATTGTTGATACACCTGGACATGCTGATTTCGGCGGCGAAGTTGAGCGTATCATGAAAATGGTTGACGGCGTTCTTTTGGTTGTTGATGCATTTGAAGGCTGTATGCCGCAAACGAAATTCGTTTTGCGCAAAGCGCTTGAGTCAAACCAAACGCCAATCGTTGTAGTTAACAAAATTGACCGTCCAAATGCAAGACCTCAAGAAGTTGTAGATGAGGTTCTTGACCTGTTTATTGAACTTGGTGCAAATGACGCTCAACTTGAGTTCCCAGTTGTTTATGCTTCTGCATTGATGGGTACTTCAAGTCTTGACCCAGAAAAACAAGATGAGAACATGGAAGCACTTTACGAAACAATCGTAAGCAACATCCCGTCCCCAACTGAAGATACAGAACAGCCATTGCAATTCCTTGTAACTTTGCTTGATTACAACGAATACCTTGGCCGTATTGCCATCGGTCGTGTTAACCGCGGCATGATTAAACAAGGTCAAACCGTTGCCGTTATGACTCGTGAAGGCGGAGTTAAGCAAGCAAGAATTGAGAAACTGTTTGGTTTCGTTGGTTTGAAACGTGTTGAGATCGAAGAAGCAGGAGCGGGCGATATCGTTGCGATTGCTGGTATTCGTGAAATCAACATCGGAGAAACCATTGCAGATCCACAAAATCCAGAAGCGTTGCCGGTTCTAAAAATCGATGAGCCAACACTTCAAATGACTTTCCTCGTTAATAACAGCCCGTTTGCAGGCCGTGAAGGAAAATGGGTAACTTCCCGTAAACTTCGTGAGCGTCTATTCAAAGAGCTTGAGACAGACGTAGCACTTCGCGTTGACGAAACAGACAGCCCGGATGCTTTTGTCGTTTCAGGTCGCGGTGAGCTTCACCTTGGTATTCTTATCGAGAACATGCGTCGTGAAGGATTCGAGCTTCAAGTATCCAAACCGGAAGTTATCATTAAGGAAATCGATGGTTCGAAAGTAGAGCCTTACGAGCGTCTTCTTATTGATTTGCCTGAAGAGAGCATGGGCGCAGTAATGGAGAGCCTAGGAACTCGTAAAGCAGAAATGATCAACATGATCAACAACGGCAACGGCCAAGTGCGTCTAGAATTCAAAATCCCTGCTCGCGGCTTGATTGGTTACCGTACACAATTTTTGACGTTGACACGCGGCTACGGCATTATGAACAACGCTTTTGACAGCTATGGACCTCTAGCTGGCGCTGGTGTAGGCGGCCGTCGCCAAGGTGTTCTTGTTGCAAGTGAAAATGGTGTATCGACATTCTACGGCATGATGGGCGTAGAGGATCGCGGTATTCAGTTCTTGGAGCCAGGTACAGAAATTTATGAAGGTATGATCGTTGGCGAGCACACTCGCGAGAACGACATCATCGTAAACATCTGTAAAGTAAAACAACTGAACAACATCCGTTCAGCAGGTAAAGACGATACCGTAACATTGAAGAGCCCGCGTCTATTCTCACTTGAGCAAGCGCTTGAGTACTTGAATGATGATGAGTATTGTGAAATTACACCGAAGACGATTCGTCTTCGTAAGAAAATTTTGAACAAAAGCGAGCGCGAACGTGCGGACAAAAACCGTAAAAATGCGCAAGCAAGCGTGTAAGATTAGTTTTCTAAATGAACGTAAGGTTTTGCTCTGCAAAGCCTTACGTTTTCTTTAAAATATAAGTGGGATTATAAGTTGCTTAACTTATAATCCCACTTATATTTCACAGTGTTATGCGTACTGTGCAACTAAAGCACGGCGAAAGCCGTTTACAATGAATGAGGGAGGAATACGATATGCAAGCATGGTTAAGCGATCATAAGCTAGTCTCTTATTTAATCATTCTGGGTTTTACGATATACATATTCAATAAAGTATTTCGTGCACAGCAGAAGCTTCCGTTATTTAAAGAAATTTTAGTGTATGCATTGATTGCCTTCGGCTCTTTCGTTCTAATGATTTTGCAGGTGGACAAGCTGCCAATCATTCAATGTATGGGAGTAGCCGTTCTTATGATGCTTATGCTCCGTGGTCGTCAATTGTACGACAAATGGAAGGGCAACAAACCAAATGACAGTCAATCTCCAAATGCGGAATCCGGCAAATGAAGTTCGAGGACGCACTATTCAACTGGCTTCAAATCAAGCTGGTTGCTGATGCTCGTCCCGATGACAATGCAGCATTTGAGACACTATCGTTTTTTGAGCAAATATTGACGGAGGATCATGGGTTGACGGAATTTGTAATTACGAAGACCGATGATACGATGGTTCATGTGAAATACGAGAAGGATGGCCGTACCAAACTTCAGCTTTATCCTCGTGAGCTGGGTGAACAGCTCTTGACGGATATTGAATCCAATCCCAAATACAACTGAACTTGAAGGTGGATCATATGAGTAAAGGATCAACAGCATTACCACCAAGAACGGGCTCTCGTCCACCAGCAAAACCAAAAAAGCAGAAGCCGCGAAAAAAACGCTCGGCAATGAAAATCTTTTTCACATTGCTATTTTCAATACTTTTGATCGTAGCAGCGGGTTTAACTTATTTGGTCTTGCAAGCGGATAAAGCCATTGATGAAATTTCATCGCCAGTTGATGAAGAGGTTGTTATACCGCCTGGAGAAGCTGTAAATGAGAAGGCAGTTGCCATGCTTCTGATGGGGATCGATGCTCGTGCTCATGGAGGAGGTTTGAATACAGACGTTATGATGGTCGCTGTATTTAATCCGAATTCGAAGAGCGCTACTATCGTTACCATTCCTCGGGATACTAACATTGATATCGAAGGATATCGAGCTCGCAAAGCCAATAGCTTTTATGCTGATTTCTATATGAATGCGCTCAATAAGAAGAAATTAAGCAAAGAAGCAGCTTATGCGGATGCGAAGCAAGAAGTGCGCAACGTCATGAGCAAGCTGTTCGACATCGACATTAAATACTCTGCAGTCATTAACTTCCAAGGATTTGCTGATGTTGTTGATGCGCTTGGCGGCGTGTCAGTGGATGTTGATAAGCGTATGAAATACAAGGACTCTGCTGATGGAACAAATATCGACTTGGAACCAGGCGTTCAAACGCTAAGCGGTGAGAAAGCACTTGACTTTGTTCGTTACCGGAAATCAAATAATGGGAAAAACATGTCAAGCGACTTCGAGCGCAACGCAAGGCAAAGCCAAGTTATCGGAGCACTAACGGACAAGATGAAATCATTTGACGGCGTTACGAAGATTGGATCAGTCATGCAAGCAGTCGGCAAAAACTTGACGCTGGATATGCCTTCCAAAGAAATAAAAAATATGATGACGACTTATTTGGGTTTAAGCCGCAATGATATTACATTCATCCCTCTTGAAGGAACTTGGAGAAGTCCTTATGTTTATATGGACGAAGAGAAGCTGAAGGAAGCTCGGGCTGCACTCCAAGCAAAAATGGCTGAATAACCGTAGACTGTAGCTAATATTATAGCTATAATAAATCTACAGAGGCCATTTTTGAAATCTGTTCAGAAGGAGGTCATGCGAATGACCAATACCGTATCCTTAGTATCCGAGCTACCGATCGAAGTTTTGCATAAGCAATCTATCGTTCTAATGCACAGAATTGATGCGGTTTCTGACGGACTGGCCTTGAACTTTTCTGGTGGGCTGAGTGCGAACGACGATGTCGTAAGCTTGTCCACTACCCTTGCGTGCGAGGAACCGAATATGAATATTGCTGCGAACACCTTTGTTGTACAGGTTCTCGCAGCTGTGAAGAAAGCCTAGTGATAGCTCACTAGGCTTTTTGTGTCTTCAGGGATGCCTTTACAATTTCTTATTCATTTTTGGAGCTTGTTTTTCGAGTTCCTGAGGGATGACATCACGCGGCATTTGTGGAATTACTCTGCCGATAATATCGGCCATCTCCTCGGCAAAGCCGGATATCGGTTTGCCACGTCTAATATCGGCGCCGATTTCATTGATTCTCTGGGACATATCGATATCTGCAGTCACGAGTGCATCTATACCGTATGGATCTTTACGGAATGCTTCGGCTACGGCATATTTGATTGTACCGACTCTAGAACGCTCCATCTTGGCGTCTACATCGATGCCAACAATTGCAGTATTCCCGAACACGACACAGTGCGCGTTCGTAACTCCGTCAATTCCTTTGGCCAACTGCTCCAGATGTACCGCAACCTGTTCCGAGTTTTTAATTTCTTTTTTCCTTGGCTCGGTTTGCTGCGTATGGACACGGCCATCATTTCGTGGAGAGGGTGATGTTTCATTACGTGCGACGGTGCTGCAACCTGTCGCAACAATCGCAACAATGATCGCAGAAGTAAGCCATTTGTACATGTTTGACACCTCTTTTTCTCGATGAAAAGCTGATAGTCACCTGTCCGCCATAGTTTACCCGCAGCAGCGATATGCTATGTATGGCCTCTAATGAATATCCAACACCGGGAGGGTTCTCATGAAAAAAATATTCGTGCTCGATACAAATGTGCTGCTTCATGATCCGCAAGCGATTTTTGCTTTCGATGATAATGAAGTCATAATTCCCGCGGTTGTGTTGGAAGAAATTGATTCAAAGAAGAGGTTGGCTGATGAATTAGGACGAAATGCGCGTTCGATCTCGCGTCTGCTCGATAAGATGAGAGAAATAGGCCACTTGCATGAAGGGATTGAACTGCCTAGCGGCGGCTTGCTCAAGGTAGAATTAAATCACCGCAGCTTCATGCGAGTACAAGAAATGTTTGGGGAAATGTCCAACGATAATCGGATTTTGGCGGTTGCGCTGAATTACCATATAGAACAGGAAAATGAGCCGGAGAAACAAAGTATCGTATTAGTTAGCAAGGATGTACTCGTTCGTATCAAAGCTGATGTTCTAGGCTTGCAGGCTCAAGATTATTTATCTGATCGGGTTGTTGTTTCGTCGGAGTTTTATTCGGGCTATATGACGCTTTATGTTCATCCTGCAGTCATAGACGAGTTTTACACTTATCGCTTCCTTACGGTTAACAACATGCACCTAAATATTCGATTAAATCCGAATGAATTTGTGATTTTGCGCGATGAAATGGGAACCTCGAAGTCAGCGCTGCTTAAGGTTAGCCAAGACGGGGCAAGGCTTGAACCTTTATTTTTAAGCAATGACCCGGTTTGGGGAATAACCGCTCGCAATGCTCAGCAGCGCATGGCGCTTGAGCTGCTTCTAAATGACGACGTGCCGCTCGTGACACTTACCGGCAAGGCTGGTACGGGTAAGACGCTTCTCGCGCTGGCAGCGGGTCTTCTGAAGACGGAGGATGAGCATAAATACAAGAAGCTGCTAATCGCAAGGCCTGTCGTACCTATGGGGAAAGATATCGGATATTTGCCAGGCGAGAAGGAAGAGAAGCTGCGGCCATGGATGCAGCCGATTTATGATAATTTGGAGTATTTGTYCGATACGAAGAAATCAGGCGACATTGATAAGATATTGATGGGAATGGGCAGCATTCAGGTCGAGGCTTTAACTTACATTCGCGGCCGATCTATTCCCGGACAATTCATTATTATTGATGAAGCACAGAACCTTACGAAACATGAGGTGAAAACGATTGTTTCGAGGGTCGGTGAAGGAAGTAAAATTGTTCTTATGGGAGATCCTGAGCAAATAGATCACCCTTATCTGGATTCGATCAGCAATGGTTTGACCCATATTGTGGAACGCTTCAAAGCAGAAGGCATCAGCGGCCATATGACGCTTGAGAAAGGCGAACGCTCCAAGCTAGCCCAATTGGCAGCGGATTTACTATAACGATTGTGCCCCTCTTTGGAGAGGGGCTTTTTTTATTTGCAAAAATATAAGGTTTTTTGGACAAAAAAACAAATTATTGTTATCCTATTTTTAGTAGATTTAAGGATGAAAGGAAGAAGGCTGTGACTCCCAGAAAATACGTGCTGGTTTTATTCGGCACATTACTGTTAGCAGCATTATTACTTATCCCATTCTCACGAAATGCAAACCCTGCAAGCACTGGAAAACCTGACGGGAAAACAAATGTTCAACCCGCTCCCGGTACTCTAGTTGTTGATCAGCTGTCTGACATTACTGTAAGCGTTTCCTTGCCGAACATGCAATATCAACAGCTGCAGGAATTAAACCGGAATTTTATGATGAAATACCCTCATATTCAAGTCGAGCTTTCAAATGAGCCGAATAAGGAAAGAGCATACGATCTGTGGACGCTTCAGAGCCAGCAGAGAGAAGCCGCAGATATTATGCTGTTAGATAATGGATGGGTTAGATCATTTGCTGTACGAGGGTTTCTAAAGCCTGCAGACAGCATGATGACAGGTGACACGCTCACCGATCAAATGACAGGATTGCTCGATTCGCTCAGATGGAACGGTTATTTATGGGGCGTACCAAAGGACTTAAACCCGTATATCATCGTTTGGAACTCTGCACTGCTTAAGGAGATAGGTCTTAAGGAGCCTCCTTCTGACTTTGCTTCCTTTCAAGCCGCCGCTTCAAAAATGATCGAGCTTCACCCGCAAGCGAGTATTGTAAACTGGAGTGCAGGCGATTTGCAGCAGCAGCTAACTTGGTTAGCCGCATTTCAAACGAAACCAGCCAACTTGTTGAAATTGCTTCCGCTGAGTGAACAGCAGACTCAGCAGCTGGAATGGTTTCAACAAATGGAAGTGAATTTGAGCAGAATCGATGTGGATGCAATCAATCAATTAGCAGAGGAGTTTCAAAATAATAATCTGTTTGCAGCTGTAATTCCGTGGAATCAATACAAGCGTTTAAATGAGGATTTGCGAATGAAATTAACGATTGATCGTGAGCAAGTCTATTATCCATGGTTGAATGGACGAAGCTACGCGATTTCCTCAAACAGCGATGAAGAAGAGGAAGCGATGCTTTGGATTGGGGAAATGACCGAATTAATGAATCAACAGATGACCTATGACCGATTTGGCTTTTTACCTGCAAGATCATCATTATATTCGTTTAACAGCACCCTTCAAAGCGAGCAAATTCATATCCCGCCTGCTTGGTGGAAAAATGCGCTGAACACTAAGCTTGCAGATGAAGATCTCCCGATTTCAGATCCCATTTGGCCTGAGAAATGGCGTCAAAGGGAGAAGTTATGGGGAATGTTTTCCGATGGCAATTTTCAATTGGCTGAATATATGAAGTCGCTTGCCGCTTTAGAGTAAAATGAAAACAGCCGGCCTCATTTTGCAATGATGGCAGGCTGTTTTTTTGCTTGATAGATGAATGATGACAGCAGCTATAACTTTAGGCTAAGCTTGATGGTCAATTCTCCGTCTTTCATTTCAACTGCGTTCGCTTTAAGAAATGAAACGATTAAATCAGGATAAAAACCGAGATCAAATTCCTTCTCGAGCGCACTGCGTGTCGTGTCAGGAAGGGAGAAGCCATTAAATATGAGTTCATCGACATGAAATAGGATGGCGTTTTTGGGATCATTTTCGATCGTGTAGTGACCGCTGATTTTTATTTCCATGTTGTCGCGTTTTCCTTGAGCAATGACCTTGTCATCAATGAATTCAAAAGAGAAATGATTGAAGATATCATTTTGCTCGCGAAGGAATGTATTTAAATCATCTTCGGGCACGCGAATGGTGTATTGAAAACCTTTTATTTCGAGCAGCTGCTTATTTTCTTGTACCCAGCTTGGCAGCTTCTGCATAGCCTTCGAGAGTGCTCGGAAATATTGTTTCACTTCAGCTATTCCTGCTGTTTCCCAGTAAGAAGTAAGCTCCTTCATCAAAATGCGTATGCGATCGGCATCTGATCTGCCAGCTAGCTGCTCGTCAAGCTGCTTCTCAAGCGCAACTACGCGCTCTCTCTGCGTTTTGAGCTGCTGTTCAATCGTATTGAGCTCATTCTGCCTCGCTTCAAGCTTCTCATAACCCACTTTAACTTTCTTGTATTGCTCGACATATGTA
>NZ_JBFTSN010000147.1:0-14103 GCF_056400045.1 Paenibacillus sp. 01L418 | reverse complement strand
CTTGAACCTTCTGAATCGTACTGGAACGAGAATGCTGTACTTTGCTAGTCATATGGCTTCTATAGTTATCAAGTATGCCAGACGTCCAAGTGCGAAGCTGCTTAATCGTATGAAAGTGGGGACCGCTAAGCAGTTGATTGAACTCAGATCCCATAATGTCGGACATCCACAGCTTGTTTTTATGAATGGAGAAACTTAACGAGCTTGCAATCATGAAATAGGTTTCCAAAATATGCTCATGCGACTCGCCCCATTTAAGCTCCAGCTCCTCAAACGCAAGATTTAGTTTCTCCTCGATCGCGTCCCATTGTCCTGCCTCAAGCAAATGAATAAGCAGCGGCGGATTGTATAAATGAGAGAGGGAATTCGCTTCTCCTTGCTGTGATTCCTCTGTCAGTGTGAGGAGAAATCCGCGTTCACTGCCAATGCGCTGTCTAAAGTTGATAAGAGAGAAATCATAGGTTTCACGAAGCTCAAGCGGAAATACATCCTGCTTCGTAATGACTAACGATACGGTCCCCTTTAAATACAATTTCACATAATGCTGAAGCTGTGCTGCTTTTTGCTCAATGAGATGCAGCATGGAAGCTTGCTCTTGGCGTTGATTTTCTTTGCCCATAATGAGAAATACAAAGTAGCCATGCTCGTCCTTCGTATGCCATAACCTATATTCCTCTGTAAATATTTCCTCCGCGATGTTGCACACGGCGTATTCAAGCAGCGAGCTGTCACGTTCGCTTTGCTCATAGAAGTAGTCCTCCATCCGCATTAGCATCATACAATATGGCTCTTTTGGATGAAAAGCGAGGTTCAGAATGTCGAGCTTTTCTTTTAATTTTTCGTCGCTGTAGGCCTGTCCCTTCAGAAGTGAGAGCAGAAGATGATTTCGTAAAATAGGGACATTTTCTTTCAAAGAGGTTAGCGCGCTTTGATGCGAGCTGACCTCCTTCCAATGCTCTTCCAGCTGGGAAGCTGCTTTCCGAACGGCTTGCAGCAGCTCTTCGTCTTCAGCAGGCTTGAGCAAATAGTCGCTTGCTTGGAACTGAAGTGCTTTTTGGGCATACTCAAAATCATTATAGCCGGACAATAAAATACATTTCACATTGCTCCATGATGCTTTGATTTGCTCGATTAAATCAAGGCCGGAGAGGCCGGGCATATGAATATCTGTAATGACGATATCAATAGGCGTAGCCTGCATAATTTCAAGTGCTTCCCGCCCAGAGTGTGCCTGATAGACGGAATCAATGCCAACTGAGCTCCATGGTAAATTACTGGCTAAATCCTCTACGAGATCAGGCTGGTCATCGACAATTAAAAGTTGATACATGGTGAACAGCTCCTATTCATTCATCTAGTTGGCATAGTTTTCATGCGGCCAAGACAGGTACACAGCAACGCCGCCTTCTTCGCGAATTCGGAAGCTGATTGATGCCTCAGAACCAAATTGGAACAGCATCCGCTGCCTAATATTCCACAGCGCGCAGCCGCTCGTATCATCAGGCGGATTGATAATTTTTTTCTCCAGCTTTCGAAGGGCTTCGTCCGTCATCCCCATCCCGTTATCTTCTACAATAATCGTGTGATAGCGATCATTGCTTTCACCGGAAATGGTGATGAGCCCATCACCGTCAAATCGTTCAATCCCGTGCAGCACCGCGTTTTCAACGACAGGCTGCAGGAGCAGACGCGGAATCTGAGCACCAAGCATCGAATCAGGCACCTCGATGCGATAGGACAGGTGCTGGATATGAAATTGTTGAATTTCCAAATAGCTCTCAACAAGCTGCAGCTCTTCCCTCAGCGTTGCGGTCAGCTTCTCGACCCTTGTCGTATAGCGATAATAGGTAGACAAGTGCATGGCAAGCCGCATGACAGATTCCTTTTTATCCAGCCTAGCGAGGCTGCGTATGAGCGCGAAACAATTGTATAAAAAATGCGGATTAATCTGGGATTGCAGCTGCTTTACATTGGCTTCACGCCTGCGAAGCTCCTCCACATAAACCTTCTGAATAAGCTGTTCCGTATTCGCAGCCATATCGTTAAATCTTTGAAATAAATAAGTAAATTCATTTTTGGGGTTTACCGTTATTCTTGCGGAATAGTTGCCTTCCTGCAGCCGTTTCACACTCCGAATAAGCAAACCGATTGGGCGCTGTACATTTCGATAAAGCAAATAACCTGCGAGCAAGCTCATAATGAGCAGCAAACCGACGGAGCCGTAAAATAAATTTTGGCTTTTGACGATAGGTTTCAAAACATTTGCAAGCGGTACGTAGTCAATCAAATACCAATCCAACGTTTTTACATGCGCAGAGGTGACGAGAAAATCATCCCCATTTATCGTCATAATTTGATTGGACGCTTCTGGGACGGTCATTTTTTTGAGCAGCGCTTGAATGCTCTTGGTCATTTCTTTATCGGCCGTTTTATTTTTTATCATGCGCCCATCGGAATGGACAAGAAACGGATCGCCTTTGCCTGCCAGCTTGAACGTATCCAAATCTTTAATGAGATGCTCCTCTGGAAAAGAAATCTCAACGATGATACCGGCTTTCTCTATATCTGTGATTTTGCTTTTTGGCTTGACGATATGGCGTACGAAACGATTTTGCTTTATGTTTTGAATCGTCATTTCCTCGTACTTCCAGGTCGGGGTCAATATTTTTTTGATCGATTCGAGATCATACGAGAGATACGTATTTGTTGAGACGAGCTGCTTGCTTGCCGGCGCTGTAATGCTGTATTGCGTATCCCAGCGCTGTGCGACATTGAGCAGGCGAAGCCTCTCGAGAATGCGCAGCTTCTCATCGTTTCGCTGGTATGTGCTTTCAATTAAATGTAAATTTTGCAGCTGCTGGATATGGATATCTTCGCTGAGCAGAAAGCCAAGCGTCGAAAGCGTTGTTACGCTTTTATCAACCTCGCTCGCTAGAAATGTAATGTCCTTCTGCTTCAACGATTTCATTTCTTCCGTGATAACTCCGATGCTTGTCCGTATAGAAAGCGTATACAAAATAATGATCGGGATAAGCAAAAGGACGATCAATGTAATCATTTTGGCAAATGTGTTTTCTCTTAAACGCATGCTGGAGTCCTCTCTTTTTATGAAAATAATGATACATAAGTAAACAAAATGGCATGCTTCCAAAGATCGTGGTCTATAGAACAGGAGAGACTGCTGGTAAAATTAATCATACAGGAGAGATGAAAAAACTCAAATCAAATTTTGTTTGGAAAGGGGCAGAACAGTGGAAAGTGCGCTAAACAAACCGCTGCAGCAAGAACCAGAACAAAGACAACAAAAGGATAAAAGAGCGAGAGAACTATTTAGCCGTACTTGGCCCTTGCATCTCATGCTGCTTCCGGCGGCTATTGTTACCTTTATATTTGCTTATGTACCAATGAGCGGGTTAATTATGGCCTTTCAGGATTTTAAACCTTATAACGGCATGTTTCATTCGAAGCTTGTTGGACTGGAGCACTTCCGCTTTATGTTTGAGTATCCAGACAGCAAACAGGTCATTTGGAACACGTTAATCATTTCGGGCTTAAAGATCGTTTTTGGCTTAATCGTGCCGTTCACGTTCGCGATTCTGCTTAATGAGGTTCGAAAAATGCTGTTCAAGCGAGTGGTACAAACTTTGGTGTACTTGCCGCATTTTATATCATGGGTAATTTTAGGTGCGATCCTTACTGACATGCTGGGCAGTAAAGGAATCGTGAATCAGATGCTCAACAGTCTCGGCATAGATTCCGTATTTTGGCTTGGGAACGGGGATTGGTTCCGTTTTACCGTTATCGTAAGCGATATTTGGCAAAACTTCGGTTTTAACACCATCGTGTTTCTTGCGGCATTGGCGGGTGTAAATCCTTCATTGTACGAAGCGGCTGAGGTGGATGGCGCCACGCGCTGGAAGCAGACGCTGCACATCACGGTTCCGTCGATGATTCCAATCGCAGTTGTCGTAGGCACGTTGTCCCTCGGCAATATTTTGAACGGGGGCTTCGATCAAATTTTCAATCTATACAATTCGCTTGTATACGATAAGGGAGACATTATCGATACGTTCGTCTATCGGACAGCGATATTGAATGGTCAATACAGCTTTGGAACAGCTGTTGGTTTGTTTAAATCACTAATCGGTTTGATCATGATCGTCTTCTCTTACCGAATGGCATACAAATACGCAGGTTATCGAATTTTCTAGGAAAGAGAGGGGCGAGAAAAAGCATGTATCACAAAACAACAGGTTATAAAGCTTTTTCAGTATTTAACTATATTTTGCTCGCGATCATTTGTATTTCTTGTATTATTCCGCTCGTTCATATTCTAGCTGTAAGCTTAAGCGCCAGCTCGCCAGCCAACGCGAATCTGGTCAAGCTATGGCCGATCGGCTTCAACTTTGAAGCCTATTCCAAAACGCTGAATAACGATAATTTTCACAATGCTCTTTTTGTAGGTTTTAAGCGTACGGCGCTCGGCACGCTCGTCGGCATGACTTTGATGATTCTAGCGGGTTATGCATTATCCAAAGATGGACGGACATTTAAGAGCCGTTCGGTCTATACGTGGTATTTTCTCTTTACGATGTTGTTCAGTGGTGGTATTGTTCCTTCGTACATGCTTATTCGCAACTTGGATTTAATGAACTCGATTTGGGCGCTTATTCTGCCAGGGGCGATCAACGTATTTAATATGGTGCTTCTAATGAACTTTTTCCGGGCAGTACCGAAGGAGCTGGAGGAAGCTTCGCTCATGGATGGAGCAGGACAGTTCCGAACGCTTTGGAGTATATTTTTACCCATTTCAATGCCGGCTTTAGCTACGATTTCATTGTTTACCATGGTTACACATTGGAATTCATGGTTTGATGGATTGTTATATATTACAGATTATAGAAAATATCCATTAGCAACCTTTTTGCAAACGATCATTGTACAGCAGGATTTTAATAAAATAAATCCCGATGTCAACGAGCTTAAGCATATCTCGCAGCGTACCGTTAAATCCGCGCAAATCTTCATTGGTACGTTGCCGATACTGCTTGTATACCCCTTTTTACAGCGATATTTCGTGAAAGGCATCATCATGGGGGCTGTCAAAGAATAGTGCAAGAAAAAGGCATCAATAACAAAATTATGGTCTTTCGGAGCTGTAAAGCGAGCTGTATATTGGTAACAAGCGATATTACAAATATCGTTAATAATAACAAAAATTAACTTACGGGGGTAAAGGCATGAAGAAGTCGCTTTCGGTCTTATTGGTACTATCATTTATGCTCGCAATCGCAGCTTGTTCTGGAAACAACACGAACAAGGGGACTAACAGTCCGTCAGCAACAAACAAAGCGAGCAACGAACCAGCCAAGGTTGAAGAAGGAAGCACTGAAGGCTTTGCGGATGGCAAGTATACGACACCAATTACGTTAACGACAGTTTGGGGTCTTAACCAAAATGGTTCAATCTTCAAAGAAGGCGAGTCCATTGAGGATAATGTTCATACTCGTCTTATCAAAGAAAGACTTGGCATTGACATTAAATACAACTGGGTTGTAACGAATACGAATGATGCATACAAAACAAAGCTTCGCCTTATGCTGTCATCAGGTGAGGAAATGCCGGATGTTGTCACTTACCGCGGAGATATGGAAACGGTTAATATGTTGATCGACTCCGGTCAATTTATGCCGGTAGGCGATTTGGTCGACAAATACGCGAACGATACTTACAAAGCAGGCCTTGATCTTGATCCAACCATCTGGCTGCCAATTAGCCGGGGCGCTGACAAAATGGCCTTGCCTATTCTAGATTATGCCTACAACGCTGATCATGTCATGTGGATTCGTGAGGATTGGCTGACAAAGCTTAACCTTAAGGCTCCAACAACGCTTGCAGAAATGGAAACGGTTATGGAAGCATTCGTTAAGAATGATCCAGATGGAGACAGCAAAGCAGATACAATTGGCCTTGCAACGGGCTTCAAAAATGGCTTCGCTAACTGGATGACTGATATCGGCTTCGTGTTTGGTGCTTATGGCACAATGCCTGGTCAATGGAATCAAGCAGCGGATGGATCTTTGGCACATGGTTCGATCAATCCAGCAGCTAAAGATGCATTAACAAAATTAAAAGAATGGTTAGACAAAGGCTACATTTCACAAGATTCAGCATTGCTTGATGAATCAACGGGCTCGGAATTGTTTACTAAAGGCGAAGCGGGAATTATTTTTGGACCAAACTGGCTTCCAGCATGGCCTTTCCCAGATCTTCTGAACAACGTTCCTGGCGCAAAATATAAAGCGTATCCAATTCCTGCTGGTCCAGACGGCAAAATTGGTTCCGCAGGCGGCAACCCGCCAGCAAACGGTTATGTATTCGTAAACAAAAAAGCTAAAAATCCTGAAGCTATTTTACACTACTATAACTGGTTCTTCGATAATATGGCTAACCCGCAGCCGGGCAGCGAATTCGAGAAGGGCTTCGCAGAAGGTTATGATTATGCAACACTTCCAGACGGCTCTATTACTGCGGATATTGCAAAATACCCAGACCTATTCCCTGGTTTGAAGGATCAAACAGCACCACCGCTCTACTACACGCTCACTTTTGAAGGCGCTCGTATTCCTACTCTTTATGCAGAAACGCATGTTAAGCTTGCTGGCGGCGCAGAGCCGGTAACGCCATACGAGAAACAAGAGTTTAATACACGTCTAAAAGAGAATACAGATGCGATGAAAGTGGTTATGGACCAAAATTCGATCCGCATGAAAAACTACTACATGGGTCCTTTGACGGAAACGATGCAAAGTAAAAACGAGCTTCTGAACAAGCTGCTTAATGAAACGTTCAGCAAAATCGTATATGGGCAACAACCGGTAGATTCGTTCGACACGATGGTTGAAAACTGGAAAAAATCAGGCGGCGAACAAATTACAAAAGAAGTTAACGATTGGTACAACAGCGTAAAATAAGGAGTTATTTTCAGCTGAGGCATCATGTAAAAGTTTAATAGATAGAGAAAACAGTCTGTCACGTTGCAGTTTATCATTTAGCTGTAAGGGGCAGGCTGTTTCCTTGACAAGACAAGTAAGCGTTATCATTTTATTTCATAATCCGGAAAGGATGTAGGAGAAGCATGAATAAACGGTTTATCTCCATAATATTGGTGTTCATGATGCTCACAAGCAGCTTGCCAGCTGTCAGTGCGGCGACAGCCACAGATGAGAAGGGAACGGCGCATTGGGGCGAGAAAGTGCTGGAAAAATGGATTTCTAAGGGGATGCTTAGCGGATATCCGGATGGGAGCTTGCAGCCTGATCGTCAAGTGACGAGAGCTGAATTTACAAAGCTGGTTCATACGATCTTTCAGTTTGAAGCTAAAGGCTCGAATACCTTTACAGATGTAGCCGCTGACGCTTGGTACAGCAAGCAGGTTGCTGCTGCGTTGGAAGCTGGAGTGATTACCGGTTACCCGGATGGCAGCTTTAAGCCTGACGCGCCACTTACGAGGCAGGAGGCTGCGAAAATAACAGCTGAACTGTTTAAGCAGGCTGCGGTAGATGGGAATCAGCTATCTAGCTTTACGGATTATAATCAAGTACAAGCTTATGCAAAAGCACCGTTAGAGCAACTGCTGGCAGGAGGATACATAACGGGTTATCCGGATCAAACCATTCGGCCGAAAAAACCGATTACTCGTGCAGAGGCCATCACATTGCTTGACCGAATTGCTGGTGAAATCATTAATKCAGCTGGCACCTATGAAAATTTGAAAATAGCCGGAAATGCTGTCGTAAATACAGCGGGAGTAAAGATCAACAAAACTGCTATCGATAAGGATTTGTTCTTAACGCAGGGAATTGGCGAAGGCGATGTCTATTTAACGGATGTGGATGTGAAAGGAACGGTCTACATCAATGGGGGCGGAATCAACAGCATTCATTTTATAAATTCGAAGCTGAATAAGCTTATTGTGAATAAACCTGCTGGAAAAGTACGCGTCGAACTCACAGGCTCTTCGCAGGTGCAGCAGCTTATTGTGGAAACGGGATCTGATATACAAATTGATGCTGGAGCAAGCAGTCAATTACTTACGATTTCGGATACAGCTGAAGGAACGACAATTCAGGTAAATGGTACTGTAAATCAAATGGTTAATACAGGTTCAAGCACGACATTAAATGGAAATAGCTTAGGCAAAAGCAGTGATGTCACTGTTCAGAAYGGAATTGTAAAAACAGGACAACCGTCTGGCTCAGGTCAAAGCGGTGGTGGCGGTCAAACGACTCCGCAACCAACTCCAACAGCAGCACCGACAAACTCACCGACACCTTCACCTACGACAGAACCGACGGCGACACCAACAACAGCACCTGTGGATGAATGGGAGCTTGTATGGAATGATGAATTTGATGGAAGTGGCGACAACGTTGATACAAATGGCGTTAACCTCGACAAATGGGCTTATCAGTTAGGCACGGGCTCTCAATATGGCCTTGATGGCTGGGGGAACAATGAAGAACAGTATTATCGCTCCGAAAATATTAAGGTGGCGGACGGGAAATTAACGATCACCGCTGACGATGATGGTTTTGGCGGAAAGAAATATACATCAGGCAGACTATATACAGAGCCTACCTTTAATAAAACGTATGGAAAATTTGAAGCTCGCATGAAGCTGCCGGTAGGTAACGGCATTTGGCCTGCCTTCTGGATGATGCCGAAGGATAGCGAGTATGGGGTTTGGGCTTCATCTGGAGAACTCGATATTATGGAAGCGCGCGGCCGCTTACCGGAAAAAGTCGGCGGAGCCATTCATTACGGTAAAAACTGGCCGGCAAACAAGTCAAAAAGTGCAGATTACATTTTTGGAGAAGAAACGGATATTACCGACTATCACACTTACGGTGTAGAGTGGGAGCCTGGTGAAATTCGTTGGTATGTTGACGGACAATTATTCCAGAAGCTTAATAATTGGGATAGCTGGGGAGCAGATCAACCTGCAAAATATGCGTTTCCCGCTCCGTTTGATAAGCCGTTTTACATGATTTTGAACTTGGCCGTTGGCGGTAATTTTGACGGTGGGATAACACCCGACTCATCACTGCTGCCAGTGAAAATGGAAGTCGACTATGTTCGTGTCTATGAGCTAACTGGCAGACCGTATAAGACGCCTGTAGAGCCTAGCGTCGACTCAGAGCCATATCCAGATCAATATAAAGAACCGATTGCAGGTAATTTTATTCATGATAATAGCTACAGCAAGCCGTTCACAACCATTGCTGAGGCGAATCAAGCTTTAGATACGAATTATTGGAATTTTGTACATGTAAGCACATTCCAAGGTAACGGCTCGATTTCTGTTGAAGCTTTAAATGGTGTAAATTATGCCAAGGCGGATATTACGAGCAGCGGGAATGCCATACATGCGGTTCAACTCATTCAGAATGTAACGCTTGGTAAAGGCAGATGGTATAAGCTTACTTTTGACGCTAAATCGAATGCAAATCGAAATGCGACCGTCAAATTTGGCGGCGGGGAAACACGCGGCTGGACGACTTACTCCGATATTATGGATGTAAAGCTGACAAACAATATCCAATCCTATGAAATGATATTCCAAATGGGTGCCGAGACGGATACGCTGGCTAGACTCGAATTCAACCTTGGACTAAGCACGAATCCGGTCTGGATCGGCAATGTGAAGGTTGAAGAAACCGCCTCCCCAGATCCGTTTCATGATAACGACCCTAAAGAGCCGTTGAACGGCAATCATGTGTATAACGGCAGCTTCGACCTAGGTCGAATCGATCGTCTGACTTATTGGAATTTCAATAAGGCTGGAGGCAACGCTGCAGCATCGGTGAATGCTGAAACTAGAGAACTTAAAATATCGAATCTTGATGGCGAAACAGAGCCTAAGTCGATCTCGCTTACGCAGTCGGGTATCAATCTACTGAAAGAAAACGATTATAAGGTAACATTTAAGGCTAGAGCAGCTACTGCACGCACCATTCAGATTGGTGTGTACAAATCAGATGGTACGGCCTATGCCGCTCCAGAGACGATCTCGCTTGCATCCGAGATGAAGGAGTATACATTTCAGTTTGCGATGGAGCAGTCCAACGATAGTAATGGACAGTTGGTATTTTTATTAGGCGGCCATCAGGCTGACATTTATTTAGACGATATTAAGATGATTCGATTGACTAACAACAACACGGGCGAATTGGCGCTGGCAGATCAATTTCCGGTGAAAAATGGCGACTTCTCGAGTGGCAAGGTGAGTTGGAGCGAGCATGTGCAGGGACGTTATGACGGATGGGGCTCAAGCGCGGACTTTAACGCTCAGAACGAAGAGATGAAGATTGCGATTGCGAGCGAAGGTGTTAATCCTTGGGACGTCATGCTGATGCAAAATAATATTAATCTATTTAAAGGCAAAACGTATATGGTAACGTTAGATGCAAGTTCATCCAAAAACCRTGAAATGGAAATTGTTATTGAAGTAGGCAGCACGCGTTATTTGTCCAAAAAGGTGCAATTGACGCAGACGAAACAAACGTTCAGCTACGAGCTGCTTGTTCAGAGCGACATTACGCCGACGTTTAAGCTGCTGCTAGGTAAACTGGACGGTGCAACTGTGATAGGCGAGCATGATGTATTTGTTGACAACATACATGTGGAGCAGCAGGATGCACGAAGTAAAGCCTTCTTGGTCAAAAATGGATATTTTGATGCAGGAATGCAGGATTGGAGCACACATATTCAGGGCATTTATGATGGCCCCTCGAGAGCAGCCATTACAGATGACAATGGTGCGGTGAAAGTCGCGATAGCGAACGCTGGCTTGAATGCGTGGGATATTGTTTTGCAGCAGGGCTCATTGGCGCTAGTTAAAGGCAAAACGTATGTCGTTACCTTTTTGGCCAGAGCAACTTCGCCGCGAACCATTGAAGCGGTTGTTGAGAACAGCGCATATAATCGTTTCTTAAATGAAAAGCTGCAGCTTGATACGGTTACTAAAAAGTACAGCTACGAGTTCACTATGGCAAAGGATGACAACGCAACCTATAAACTGCTTTTTGGAGTGCAGCCTGATGCTCCTTCTGCGGCACATGACGTATTTATCGACAATGTGCATCTTGAACTGAAAGGAGCTAAGGAAGCAGCAGGCGAGAAGGCTCGCAGCTCAAATGATATTATGCTGCTGCTTCCTCCAGTAATTTCAAAAGATGTATCCGATAATGAATTGGGTCAAAATATCGACATTACCTTTAATGATAATGAGGCTTGGAGAAATGCGATAACTGATGTATTTGTCGATGAATCTAAGCTTCCTAAAGAAGCGTATCAGCTTGCCTCAGGAAAGCTAACAATCGATAAGAACCAATTCAGTGCAGTTAAATCATACACCATCATGATTAGGTCAACTGGTTATGAGCTTACTCAAGTGATCCAAAGTATTCAAGAGAAAAACATATGGAGTCTCGTATGGAATGATGAGTTTGACAGCGTAGGAGATAATCTGGATACAAACGGTGTCGATCTTGACAAGTGGGCGTATCAGCTTGGCAACGGCAGTGAGTATGGCGTAGGCGACTGGGGCAATAACGAGCTGCAGTTTTATAAGAAAGAAAATATAAAGATCGAGAATGGCCAAATGATTATCAAAGCCAAAAAAGAGAATTTTGGCGGTAAACAATATACGTCAGGCCGGCTTTGGACCAGTCCAACCTTCAGCAAAGCTTATGGCAAATTCGAAGCGCGGATTAAGCTCCCTGCGGGTCAAGGCTTATGGCCGGCGTTTTGGATGATGCCGAAGGACAGTGAATACGGCGGATGGGCTTCCTCAGGTGAAATTGACATTATGGAAGCTAGAGGACGAGTGCCAGGTGAAGTTGATGGTACCATTCATTTTGGCAAAAATGCTCCTAATAACAAAATTACCGGTGCGCAGTATGAATTTCCCCAAGGTGAGGACATCACGGGTTACCATACTTATTCTTTAGAGTGGGAACCAGGTGAGCTGCGCTGGTATGTGGATGGGAATTTGTTTCAAACGCTTAATGATTGGAATAGCTGGGGAGCAGATCAACCCGAAAAATATGCTTTTCCAGCACCATTTGATAAGGAGTTTTACATTATTCTCAATCTAGCTGTAGGAGGCAATTATGACGGCGGGTTGAAGCCTGATCCTTCCTTGTTGTCAGCTCAGATGGAGATTGACTATGTGCGTGCTTATGAGCTTACTGGCAGACCTTACTGGCAGACCTTACAAGGTGCCTGTTGAACCGATGCTTGTAAAGGATTCGTTCCCGCAAAATGGGAAAGCGGCTGTAGATGGCAATTTCATTTATGATCCTGCTTATACTCATGGCGTTAAGAACATCACAGTAGAAAATCCGGTAATAGATATGAATTACTGGAATTTCCTTCATGGGGCTGAATTTGGCGGAGCGGGTGAGGTTTCGGTTGATCCGATTGACGGGTCACCATTTGCCAAAGTAGACATTTCGAATGGCGGGAATGTGCCATATTCCTTGCAGCTTGTCCAGTATGTAACGCTTGTTAAAGGCCAGGCCTACAAAATTAGCTTTGATGCAAAGGCATCAGCGCCGCGCAGCATGAGCTTGAAGTTTGGCGGCGATGCGAACAGCGGCTGGGGAATTTATTCCGACAACTTTGAAGCATCCTTGAAGGATCAGGTCGGGAATTATGAGTATCGCTTCCTCATGTCAGACAAAACAAATGCTGCTGCGAGGTTGGAATTCAATTTAGGTCAAAACGTAAATGATGTGTGGATCGGAAATGTTCATTTAGAGGAAATCGATGAGTTAATTGAACCAAGTGCTGCAAAAGCTCCACTGAATAACGGCAATCACATTTACAATGGAGGTTTTGATCTAGGGACGATGGATCGTCTGCTCTATTGGAACACAAAAATAACGGATTCGGCTGCTGCTGACATCAGTGTAGATCCATTATTGCGCAGGTTAAACGTTAATATTTCTGATGGTGGTACTAATGCTTCGTCTATAAAACTAACCCAACAGGGCATTAATCTGCTGCAAAAGGATTCGTATGAGCTGACTTTTGATGCAGAAGCTTCGGCCGCTCGGACCATTACCGTACAGCTTAAGAGAAAAGACGGATCAACGATTTATTCAGGTCCACACGCGATTCAGCTAGATACATCGAATAGTTCGCATAAGCTCTCATTTAYGATGCCTCCTAACGTAACAGACGAGGAAGCGCAGCTTGAGTTTTTGTTAGGCGGCAGCAACGCTGGGGTTCAGCTGGATAACATTAAGCTTATTCGCACAACAAATTTGAATGTTGATTTTACAGGCGTCGATTTGTTTCCGCTTAAGAATGGAGATTTCTCCAATGGGCTAAGCGGCTGGGAGCCGTTTACGCAAGGAGGTACAGCAGCATTCACGGAATCGAATGGAGCTGCAAAAATAGCGGTAACAAACGTAGGAGGGGAAGCCTGGAACGTGATGTTTAACCARTCGAACCTTAAGCTTTCCAAGGGGATGACGTATTTGCTCTCTTTTGATGCGAGTTCGACGGTAGCACGGGACATTGAAGCGGCTCTCGAAAATGCTGGTTATACACGGCGTTTTTATACGGGACCTTTGATGCTGACGCCTTCGATGCAGCATTTTGAATTTACATTTAAGATGATGACCGATGATAATGTCGCTCTTAAATTTTTACTTGGCAAAACTCCAAAAAGTGCAGCTGCACCGCATGACATTTTCTTTGATAATGTTGTGCTGGAGGTGAAGGATGCGCCAATGCTGCGCCCGCCAACCTTAATACCAGATAAAACGGATAACCTAGTAGGGAGCGCGGTAGAAATCCGTTTTGTAGATAACGAAGCCTGGAGAACGGCGATTAGTGCAATTGAAGTGAATGGAGCTGTATTTGCTGGTGCAAATTATACCCTTCAGCCTGGCAGCATCATGATTGATCCATCTGTTTTTGCAAGCGATCAATTATATACGATTAATGTCAAATCGACGGGCTTTGCGGATACAAGTGTTAATCAATTAATGCTTGCAGCAGATGGAAACCTTGTACTAAACGGTGGAA
>NZ_JBFTSN010000146.1:0-14206 GCF_056400045.1 Paenibacillus sp. 01L418 | reverse complement strand
GTTCAAATACTCCGTAAGCTTAGATAACAGATTCGAATCCTGCGGCAAAAAGGACGATAAAAACCCATTATGCTCAAGCTCTGCAACTTGCTCGCTTAAAGTAGTAAACAAAGCGGGTGCATTTTCAACCAAATTATTGAGCTGCGTACGCACGGAAGGCCATACCAAGATGCTGAAGCCAACCATCATAATGGCGAAAATCAAATAAATAAGTAAAATTGCGAGCGTACGATTAACCTTATGCCGCTCCATCACATTGACGAGCGGGCGCAGCAAGTAATAAAAAAAGCCTGCCAGCATAAGCGGAACGATAATCATACTGAATAAGGAAAGCACAGGTTTAAATATAAATGAAACGCGCGACCCCAAATAAATAATAATTAATACCAAAATAATCGTGAAACACCATCTAAAAAATCGATTATGTCTGGCCATGCCTGCACCTTCTTCTCTTTTTAACTGATCTTGTCATCTATAGGTTACATAACCTTTACCCTTCCTCTCATGAATTGAATCGTTTGGAGTACTGGTTTTTTCTCCCTGCTGCCCGCAATCACACTCGAATTTATTACAAAATAAAAAAAGCTGGGTTAACGGCAGTAATCCGCCGACCCAGCTCTTGCTTTATTTTTGGAATTAAGAAAATTTACGATATTACATCATGTTCAAGCCTGAAATTTCTTCAAAATAATTACGGCATTATGACCGCCGAAGCCGAAGGAATTGGACATCGCTATATTAATCTCAGCTTCGCGCGCAACGTTTGGCACATAATCAAGATCACAAATTGGATCTGGTTGTTCTTGATTGATCGTTGGCGGGATAATCCCCTCCTGCATGCTCTTCACGAGTGCGATAGCCTCTACTCCGCCAGCTGCACCAAGCATATGACCTGTCATCGATTTGTTAGCTGTCACCGGAATTTGATACGCGAGGTCACCAAACAGCTTCTTAATGGCTGCCGTTTCGGAACGGTCTCCGATTTCCGTACTGGTGGCATGTGCGCTTATTAAATCAATTTGATTAGGCTCCAAGCCAGCTTCCCTCAGCGCATGCTTCATCGCCTGATAAGCACCAATACCCTCGGGATGAGTCGCGACCATATGATACGCATCTGAACTGGCGCCATAGCCGATAACCTCCGCATGAATGCGGGCTCCTCTTTGCTGCGCATGTGACAGTGATTCGAGTATGAGAATGCCTGCTCCTTCGGCCATAACAAAGCCGTCGCGCCCTGCATCAAAGGGTCTGCTTGCCGAAGCTGGTGCTTCATTCCGCGTTGATACCGATGTTGCATTGCCGAAGCTCGCGAGTGAAATATCCGTCACTGCCGCTTCCGTTCCTCCTGCAATAACGACATCTGCGCTGCCTGATCGAATAAGCCGCCAAGCCTCACCAATTGCGGTATTCCCAATCGAGCATGCGGTAACTGGCGCCATCGACGGCCCCTGCGTACCGAACCGAATACTGATCATCGCCGCTGCCATATTCGCAATCATCATCGGAACAAGCGTTGGACTAACACGATCTGGCCCTCGATCATGCAGCACTTCAGCTTGGTCAAGCAGCGTCTGTATGCCGCCGATGCCAGAGCCTACATAAACACCAACACGTTCCCGATCTGTCTCTTCAACCTTAAGTGCTGCATCCTCCAGCGCTTGTTCAGCAGCTGCTATCGCAAACTGGCTAAACCGATCCATCCGACGGGCTTCTTTTTTCCCAAATAAAGCTTCTCCATCAAAATCTCTTACGACACCTGCAATTTTCGATTTATGTTTGCTTACATCAAATGTATCAATCGTGGAAATACCAGATTGTCCATGCACCAATCCGTCCCAAAAACGCTCCACACTGTTCCCTAGCGGCGAGATGACACCCATCCCCGTAATGACGACACGTTCCATCTTATTTCCTCCTTCGCAAAATCCTTTATGGGTAGTAGTTTGTCATACTCTTTATCCTATTACAAGTTGTTGTTTATTATAGTATAATGAGTACTACTATAAAGAGAGTACGGAGATGGAAATCATGATTAATCGAGAGACGAGACTACAAGCATTATCATCCTTTCTAAAATCAAAGCGTGCCAAAATCATGCCGGAGGACGTTGGTTTCCCTATCGGAACACGGCGGAGAACACCTGGTTTACGACGTGAGGAGGTCGCTCAGCTTGCTGGCGTCAGCACAACTTGGTATACCTGGCTAGAACAAGGCAGAGATATTCAAGTATCGGCGTCTGTTCTGGATTGTGTTGCGGCGGCTCTGCAGTTAAATGACGATGAACGGGAATATTTGTACGCCCTCGCCCTCGGTTCCGGTTATAGCGCTCTGCCTATTAATGAGGAGCAGACCGAAATTACGCCCTCTTTAAAAAGAATTTTAAAGGAGCTCCGCTTCTGTCCAACCATAATATCCGATCGGCGCTGCCAAATCGTCGGTTGGAACGAGGCCGCCTCGCATGTCTTTATGGACTTTGACCAAATTCCAGCTGAACAGCGAAATATGATTGAGTTATTGTTCACAAGGAAAGAATTCCGCAGGCTAGCGGGAAATTGGGAGCATTTTGTAGGGGGATTTCTAGCTATCTTTCGCGCCTATTACGGTCAATATGTGCAGGATGATTGGTATGAGCGGTTTATTGATGAAATGAAGCGAAGCCATCCGGAGTTTCAATATCTTTGGGAGCAAAGCCAGGTCAGCTCTGCTCCAGATGTATTGCTGGAATTTCGACATGCACGAGTCGGAAAGATGTTGTTTCACCTGACCTCATTTCAAGTAAAGGGAAATACCGATCTACGATGCAGCGTCTATACGCCTGCACCTGAAACATCAACCGAAGCTAAGCTGCGCAGACTAATGGGCGGACAAGATTAGCGCTGGCTTGGAAATGAAATCGTTCGATTGCAAATTTTGTTTACAAGCGCATGATCATGACTAATGATAAGCAAGCCCATTTGGCGAGCTCGGAMAATTTCAAGCATCTTATGCCATATTTGCGCCTGCGTAATTGCATCAAGCATGGTCGTCATTTCATCTGCGATGAGAAATTTGGTATCTGGTCCGAGAGCTCTCGCAATACAGCAGCGCTGGAGCTCTCCGCCTGACAGCTCATTTGGATAACGACGCAGCCACTGTTCCTTAATGCCTAACGCTTCAAGCAGCGCAGCATCCGGGGACCAACCTTCAGTCATTGTTTTTGCCAACCGCCATCTTGGATTAACCGCGCGCTCTGGATGCTGAAAAATCATTTGGACAGGATCAGAGCCTTTATTACTCTTACTCCGTCCATCAACCGACACTTCTCCTGCAATAGGGTTCAAATAACCAGCCAATAATCGGCCTAACGACGTTTTTCCGCTCCCGCTAGGTCCAATAAGGCCGACGACCTCTCCTGACTGTATCGAAATGCTAAAATCTTTAAACAACCAAGGACCGTCCGCATAACGCCAGCCGAGATTCCTTCCTTCAAGTCGCATGAACACACCTCACCATTCCACTTCGAAGGCTGCGAGCCGCCGGCCTGCTGTCAACACATCGTTCTGTAGCCAAGCTGCAGCGTTCAGCAAAGAGACAGCCTGAAATCGCAGAACTCCTTGCAGGCTGCGTCCCGGCCAGCGGTTCGAAACCATTTTGAGGAAGCGCACGCCACAAGGCGCGGCTGTATGGATGCCTAAGCTGCTCACCATTTCCGTGAAAATCTTTGGCCGAAGCGACCTCAACAGCGGTTCCCGCATAAAATATAGCGACCTTATCGGCAATTCGAAGAGCCGCTTCAATATCATGTGTAATAAACAACACGGCACAGCCGCCTTCAGCGAGCTGCTTGAAGTGGCCGAGCGCCTCTGTAACATCATCCGGATGCATGCCTGGCGTAGGTTCATCTGCAATGATCAGCCTTGTTCTTTCCAGCGCTGCCGTAGAGACAAGCACCTTACGAGCCATGCCTCCTGAGAGCTGAAAGGGAAACAGCCTCTCCACATGTGCTCCAAGCTGAAGCCGCGCAAATAACCCTCTCCGTTCCTGAAGCTGCTCAGCGCCATCTTCGCGCGTGCGCAGCTGCTTGCCTACTCGCATTAACGGATTAAGGAAGCTTACCGATTGCGGTACTAAGGCAATTTCCTTACCGCGGTAGCGCTTAAGCTTAGCTTCATTCAGCACTTCTCCGCCGTATGAGATGCTTCCGGTCATCACAACATTTTTAGGCAAAATGCCCATAATCGCATGAGCGAGCAGGCTTTTTCCCGATCCGCTCGCTCCAACGACGGCTACGATTTCACCTTCATTTATCGCGAAATCCAGCTCATCAATAATCGAAACCTGTTCCTGCGAGCTGCCTTTCACATAGTGCATAAAGGAAATGGATAGTTTATTCACCTCCAGCAGCGGCATATGGGCACCTCCCTCCATATTGATCAATATTGCCTTCCTTTAGCGTCATAGCTGAGCATTCCGCGGGTCAATGAGCAGCCGCAAATGGTTGCCTAGCTTATCAAACGCGCGTACAGTCAGCAGCAATCCGAGTCCCGGAAATAACGCAAGCCACCACATTCCCGTCGATAAGTAACGCATGGATTCAGAAAGGATAATTCCTATTGCGGGCTGATGCGGTGACATGCCAAGGCCAAGGAAGGTTATCGCCGCTTCATGCAGCACAGCATGTGGGAACAACAGCAGAAAACCAACCAACAACTGCGGAAATAAATGCGGTGATAAGTGCCTCGCAGCAACAGACAAACGTGATCTTCCGAGCTTCCTCGCAACTAGCACATATTCCGCTGACATGAGCTGCATCGCCTCCGCGCGAATCACTCGAGCAAGGCTTGGCCAATGCGTCAACATGATGCCGATGGCTACCCCTTTAAGGCCGCCCCCGCAAACAAAAGCTATCAATATAAGCAATACGAGATGAGGTACGCTTAGAAAAACATCAATAAGCCAGGAAATAATGCGATCAGCTGTCTTCCCAAGCGTTGCCGCCATCAATCCCATCATCGCTGCAATAAATACACTGGAAATCGAACCGAGCAGCCCAACTTGAATGCTAAGTGCCAGTCCCTTTACGGTGCGGGAAAGCATATCCCTCCCCAGCCAATCGGTTCCGAACAAATGAGTTAGCGAGGGAGGCAAGTTCCGATTATTCAGCTGAACTGAAAGTCCCGATGAATCAAGAAGCCAGCTACCTATGCCGATGCTTACAAGCAGAAGCGCTGCACCTATTGCCGATATAAGCATTCGTCGCCGTTCGTTTGAACGCTTCCGAGCAGCTGGTTTCTGTAAAATCGTAAGCTGATTCATCCTTGCGCCTCCTTCCCGTACCTCAGCCTTGGATCAACCATACGGTAAAAATAATCAGCTATCGCATTGCCAGTGAATACAAAGATCGTACTGCATAAGACAAGCCCCATAAGCAGCGGCACATCACCGCGAAGACCCGCTTCTACCGTCGCTTGACCGAGTCCCGGATAAGAAAACACCTGCTCTGCAAGAACAGCTCCACCGAACAATTCGCCAAATGAAGCAAACTGCAGCGTAATCGCAGGCAATGCAATGTTGCGAAGACCATGTCTAAGAAACAAACTCACACCATATTCACCTCGTGCTCTGGCAAACAAATAATAATCGCTTTCCATCACATCAATCAGCTTCTGGCGTGTATGGAGTGCAATCGGTGCGATGCCCACGACACTCAGAGTAATACCTGGCAAAATCATATGACGAATATAATCGGCAGCCGTTACGCTCCCTGCCAATACCCCAGCAGGAACACCAAGCCCTACTGGCAGCCAGCCGAGCCATACAGCAAATACCATCATAAGCAGCAGGCCGATCCAAAAGGCAGGCGTCGAAGCCAGCGTATAACAATAGCTTTTGATCAACCGATCCAACCATGAATCCTTCTTTATAGCTGCGGCCACGCCAGCGGCAAACCCAATAATGCCTGACAGCGTCCATGCGAATGCCATGAGCAGTACCGAGTGCAAGAAACGATCCGCAATCACCTTCGTTACAGCCTCTCTGTATATCATTGAGGTGCCCATATCTCCTTGCAGCAGAGCAGACGCCCATTTTATAAATCGTTCAGCGAATGGTCGATCAAGTCCCCAATAAGCAGCAATCTGCTCCCTTTGCTCTGCACCGACACGCATGACATCTGCTCCAATATACGATTGCACGGGATCAATCGGCGATAAAGCAACAAGCGCAAAAGTAATGATGCTGACCGATGCAAGCAGCGCAATTAATCGGATAAACTTTTTCCCTACAAAAACAATAACCCCCTGTAGCATGCTGACAACCTCTCCCGCCCGTTACTCTTCCCAGCGCCAGCTCTCAATATTGTCCGTTACAGGCCATCCGTGACCATGCGGCTGAATACGCTGCTTTCCGATATTAAGCTTGTCCTTCACGAGAAACAAATGATCAATATTTACGAGCCATGCCCATGGAGCATCGCCTTTTGCACTCAGTCCCGTTTGTCCATCCCATTGCGCTTTTTTCCAATAGGCCTGTGCTTCTTCCTCCGTACGTGCGTCCAATGCTTGTTCAAACAGCTGATCCACGGTCTGGTTGCTGTAATAACCCGTATTGTAATAGTCAACGCCACCAAATGTGCTGCTGTATAGATTGTACATTTCGAGCGGGTCATGACTTCCCCAGCCTAGCAGCATAGCATTCGAATGCATCAGCTTCTCAAGCTCGTCCCAGCTTTTACCTTCAACTAAAATGTGAATGCCGGCAGCTTTCACCATTTCCGCCGCAGCCAGCGCTAACGATTGCCGTGTAACGTCACTTGAAGGATACAGAAGTGTAAACTGTGCTTTTAACGTCCCTTTTTCGACGATACCATCACCATCGCTGTCCACCCAGCCTCCATCCGCTAATATTTTTGCGGCTGCAGCAGCATCATTATCCTTGACCTTCGTCTCATCATTCCACCATGGAAGACCATCATTCGCTGTATAGGCAGGTGAGCCATGTCCGTCCAAAATGCCATCGACCAGCTGCTGACGATCAATTACTGTATTGATAGCCAGGCGTATTGCTTTATCTGCGGTTACATCATTTCCAATGGGATAACCTTCTTCCGTTTTGCCGCCAGCTTTGACATAGGGGAATGCTATTCCGCGGTTATCTACTGTTTTTACTGCTTCAATCCGCATGCCAGCAACCTTTTGTTTGCTAAACGTGGACGGTATATAAGCAAGATCAACGCTTCCAGCCTTTGCCGCCGCGAATGCGCCGTCTTCATTTAAAAATAAGAAAGTCAGTTTCTGAAAATACGGCTTGTCTCCGTAATAGTTTGCGTTTGCCTTTACGATTAGCTGCTGTCCGCGATCCCATTGTACGAATGTAAACGGACCTGAGCCGATCGGGTTTTCCGCATAACTGCTCGAATAAGCATGTTTAGGTACAATACCTGTCGTTATAAGATAATAAACAAATGTCGATTGCGGTTTCTTTAAATGAAACACAACTTCGTTATTTCCTGCTTCTACGTTTGCTAAATTAGTGAGATCAATCGCAGCTCCATTGCTGGAAGCTGTATCGAATGTAAACTTCACATCCTCTGAGGTTAACGGCTTTCCGTCGGAGAATACGACATCCTCCCGCAGCTTGACCGTCCACGACTTGCCATCCTCGCTTACGTGATAGTCAGCAGCCAAATCCTTCACAATATTCAAATCATCATCTCGTTTAAGCAGTGTACTTTGGAACAGCGGAGAGCCGTACCGTCCCCAGCCCTTAATCGGATCAAAACCGGTGTCCGGCTCTGATCCTACCGCAACAATTAGCTCATCTGTTTTGGCAGTAGTGTCTGCCGGCTTCACGCCGCTGCATCCTGTGATGATGAATACAACAATGATTGCATAAGTGATAGCTGAAACGATAGTTTTCAACCCAACCCCTCCTGTGGCGTTACATTAAGTAACACGATTATGTGATAGTGTAACACGACTTTGATAGAGTTTCATCCTTTTTCTTCAAAATTCGCTCAAAAAACGCCAGAAAAAAAAGAGGACCTAACATCGACAGCGTCGACATGTTAGAAATCCTCTTATTTGTACAACCCTATTGATAGATTCAAATATAACAGCTTCCGATCTCAAGTATGAGTATGCTCTTTGGCAGAATCATGTTTATCCGCATAAGTAACGGAGAGCTCGGCATAAATGACGCCCTTCTGTGCTTGAATCTGCTGATGCAGCGACCGCAGGCGCGACAGCTGTCCTCTCACGACGATAACCTCCAAGCATTGATCATGATTTAAGTGGACATGCATGTTGGAAATAATATCATGATGAAAGCGATGCTGCACCTCCATCAGAACAACGGGTAAATCACTGACATGGTGATCATATACGAGAACAATCGTACCTGCAACATGCTCCTGACCGTTCATTCGAGTTGGCTCAAGCAAGGCTCGCCTAACCAAATCACGAATGGCTTCCGATCGATTATGATAGCCAAGTTCGTCTGTATATCGATCAAATTGATCAATCAGCGGTGCCGGAAAGGACACGCCAAACCGAACCAGCTCTTCCTTTTCAGCCATTTGCTCACCCTGCCTGCTTCAGATTCGACATCTAGTTGATCGGTTTATTCAAGATAGGATAATCAACAACGATTACGTTATCAAGCAGCCCGTCCAGCAAACCTACAAAATGCTGATGTGCAGGATGTGGACCGTAGTCGAGCAAAGACTGCTGATCTTTAAAGGTAACTCGCAAGCCCAGTGTGTAACCTTGAATATTATCCGTTTCTGTCGTTGCATTACAGCCTGCAGTCAATTCAATGATGCCTGGAACTTCTGTTTGCAAGGAATAAAGAGCGCTCAGCAGCTCTTGTTCTTTGGTGCTAGAAAGCTTCTCTTTAAACTTAAATGATACGAGATGCTCGTACATATTCGAATAACTCCTTTCTTTTGTAAAATACGACGTTCTCCCTATCATATCATGGACTTCTATTCTATTGTTATCACGAATGTATTCACTGCCTTATGCTTACCTCGGCCATCGCTCATTAGCCGGGGGCAGCTGAGGAAATGGGGCATGCGGCTCCATCTGATACCAATAGGCTACGGATGAAATGTCGTCGGAGCGTTCGAACAGCTTCGTATGGTCGTGACCGATTTGCTGAATCGTCACACGCAGATCATTTTCAAATCGAATCGGATCGGGCAGATGCCAGCGGTACATGCCGTGCATGGGTACATTATGACCATACCAAGGGTCGACCTCCGTCGTTTCCTTGTAAAACTTATAGCCCAAATACGCCGTGGAATACGATTCGGGTTCATTTGTCCGTGTATTGCTGAAGCACCATGCGCCTCCCACATAATCCTCCGTGCCCGTTCCACAAATCGTAGGCCAATCTTGATCGCCATCCATATAAAATTTGATCTCGCCTTCTCCCCACCAGTTCCGCTCGAGTGCGGCCCATGCAAGGTATGTGCCGATATATTGTCCTGCACCTTTGACATTATCCAGAATCGTATAGTCTTTGCCTATTTCCGTCACTTTCTCACGGCGCCACTGCGCGTGAAAATACGCTGCATTCTCTGGCAGCTCATCAACGAGCGAATAATTAAACGTATAGAAAAAACCATCTATGTTAGCAGCATGCTGATTTACAATCGTGATTTTCGCCGATTTCCGGAACGGCATTGGAATATAACAGTTCATGCCGCCCGTCGGAACGACAGCAATTGGAAGGGAATGAACGTTGGTTCGCACACCGAAGCCATTGCAGAAAAAATCACCGAGCGGAACGTCCACCGATGGGCTCGTCTCATCATCCCAGTACATGCGCAGAATAAGATCACGAAGCACGTATTGTGCCGCATGCCCTCTGCCTGTTTTGTCCGCGACAGTAATCCAGAAATGTTGAATTACTCCCGTCCCTTGAATATGGGCAAGCGTCACTTCTTCACCTTGACCCAGTGTTATGGCAGGCCTGCCTTTTCTTCCAATGCCCAAGTTGCTCGCTTCTTTACCGCCTTGCCCCTTCTCACCATTCACATTTTCTGCTGAAATGGATCGGGTACGCGCATTCGTGACGAGCGGAGCGGAGGATAAACCAAATCCTAGTCCGTGCTGCTGCAGCATAGTCCATCACCTCATGTATCAATTATTGTTTATTATCGAGCCTATTATATAATGATAGATATGATTATCCCTTACCTTTTATTGTTAAGTTGTTTATCATAAATTGCTGAGGTGATCGATATGCAGGTCGATAAACTGTCCCCCTATATTCGGGTGGCTATGGACAGTGTGCTGGAGCCTACGTGGAAGATGGATGAGCGGGTTATTTGGGATTATRAACTGCTATACCTCATGGAGGGTCAAATGCTCGTAACCGTGGAGGATGTTGTCTATCACGGAAAGGCTGGAGACTGCTTCTTCTTTAAGCCCGGGCAAAGACACGCTATTCAAAATATTGGCGGAACGAGAGTCCGCCAGCCCCATGTTCATTTTGATCTGTATGTTCAGCCTGACAGCCAAGATGTTGGCGTTTCCTTTAAACCGCTCCATCAGATGAATACGAAGGAGAAGGGCTGGTTTCGTGATCATGAGCTATCCGCATCACCGTTTCTTATGCCTACTCATTTTCGCCTTGGAGACCCATTTCCTTTGGAACAATCGCTCTTCGAAATGATTCGCGAATTCGAAACGAAACCTCCCTTTTATGAGATCCGTATCAAAGGCTGTTTGCTGGCGATTCTGTCCCTCATCATGAGAGAGCAATATTGGGGCAGCAAAACGAAAAGTGATGGACAGCTGGGGCTGCTTACGGATGTTCGTTCATACATCGAGCATAACGTGCACCGCTGCATCAAGCTGGATGAGCTGTCTGAGCGATTCCATATAAGCAAATTCCATTTGATCCATTTGTTCAAAAACCTGTTTCAGCAAACACCGATTCAATATCATCAGCAGATCCGTATTGAAAAAGCTAAAATGATGATTCAGTTTACTTATTTGCCGATGCAGGATATCGCTGAGCAGCTCGGCTATTCGAACATTCATGCTTTCAGCCGCGCATTCAAAGGGAGTGAAGGCTGCAGTCCTTCCAAGTATCGGCAGAAAAAATAAATAGAGGCTGCCCCTAAAGTAGAATGATCTACATTGGGGACAGCCTCTCTTCATTTTACATAGCCTTGTTCATAAACATAACTTATACGCGATGAATATTGAATTCAAACGCCAAATCTTGATTTGCTGGAATGAGATATTCGTCATGGACTGGCGCACCCCAGCTGTCGTCACCGCCAACACCCATTTGTCTGCCGGCTACGGTAACTACCGTATAATGTACGTTCGGCAGCTCGTAATGATGGCTGGCACTTTCAAGCTCAAATGCTGTATAAGGCGAAATATTGCATTCTACCGGCTGCGCTGCAGGCGCTGTAATTCGAATGCCGCGACCATAATCATTCGTAATATTTACACGGCGAACGCCCGTGCGATTACCTGATTCTTGCGGCACGACATAGCCGGATACATTGTCTGCGGCATTGTTGCTGAACTCACAAAGCTTTGCGCCAAATGCCCGGTCAATGTAGTTCTCTTCCGGCCCCATGGCATACCAATCCAAATGGCTATAATCTGCGAGAACCTTGAATGATAATGCGAATATTGGCAGCTTCGGCAGCCCTTCCGCTCCTTTGTAGCGGGATTTGACGTTCAAGCTGCCGTCTGCGAACACGGTATACGCTACGGTGACAAGCACTTCCGAACTAATGCTCAACTTGTACTGGAAGGTAACGGTTGCACTTCCAGACTGCTCGGTAAGTTCAACTTGAGTACATTTACGTGTCAGGCTTGCCGCAAACCATACACCGGAATCGAAGCCAAGCGAGAAGCCTTTATCGTTATCCGTTGTTGCACGCCAGAATAAAGGCGCCGGCGGGATAGCAATCATCTCTCTTCCCGCATAATTGACCGATGTGAGCGTGCCTGCCTGCTTAGAGAACATGATGCTGAAGTCGCGACCATGCATGCCAATGTTAACATCACCTTCGACAACTCGAAGCGAACCTTCCGGATGCACGGCTTCCACACGATTTTCCACTACAAACACAAATTGTCCGAAGGAAATCTCATAGCCCGCTTGTGCCCATAATTGATCTTCTTTCAATGTGAGCGCAGCATGCAGTACATATTCCCCTTGCTCCGCTGCCTCAGGAAGCTCAAGCTTCACATATGATTCGCTTTGTGCAGCCACATCTACGGATAATGTACTGCGGAATATTTCTTTTCCTTCAAGATGGAGGCAAACAACTAAATCATATGCATCCGTACCCTCGAACAAATTCTCATTCTTAATCGTCACGCCATGGCGATCAGGAATAAGCTTCAAGTTCTGATAAAGAAATTTTACTTCCTGCATCTTCGGTGATTCCTTGCGATCCGCATAAACAATACCATTCGTACAGAAGTTATAATCCGTCGCGCGATCATCGAAGTCTCCGCCGTAAGCAAGAAACTCTTTACCATAGCGGTCCTTCTTCACGATGACCTGGTCAATATAGTCCCAAATGAAGCCGCCTTGATACATCGGATACTTTTGTTCAAGCTCCGTGTATTTATGCATGCCGCCTACTGAGTTGCCCATGGCATGCATATATTCACAGCTAATATATGGCTTTTGCGGGTCATCGTTCAAATACTCTTCGATATCAGCGGGCTTAGCATACATCCGGCTCTCCATGTCGCTTGTGTCGTTATATTTGCGGTTATGGAATACACCTTCATAATGAACTAAACGGCTAGGGTCCGTCTCGCGGAAATAATTCGATACGTTCAAGAGCACCTCGCCTGCATAAGCTTCATTGCCCACTGACCAAATCAGAATAGATGGATGGTTCTTATCGCGTTCAACCATGGAAATCGCACGATCCATCACGATAGGCTGCCATTCCGGCTTGTTTTCCGGGATGTTCCACGAAGGCTCAACTGCGCCCATTTTCTGCCATGAGCCATGCGTCTCCAAATTCATCTCATCGATGACATATACGCCATAAATATCACAAAGCTCATACCATAACGATTGGTTCGGATAATGAGAGGTCCTCACCGCATTCAGATTGTTGCGCTTGAGCGTTGCAATATCCCAAAGCATATCATCCTTCGAAATCGCTCTTCCTTTGCGGCTATTGAATTCATGGCGGTTAACGCCCTTAAATACGATACGCTTGCCATTTAGATGCATGATTTTATTGATCATTTCAAATTTGCGGAAGCCAACCCTTTGAGGAATCGCTTCAATGAGATGACCTGCTTGATCATAAGCCGTAATATAAAGCATATACAAATAAGGCTTTTCTGCACTCCAAGGGATCACTACACCTGCATCTAATGAAAGGGATAAGGATGGACCTTCGACCGAATCAGAGGAAACCGTCACAACAGTTAAACCGTCTGCATCCTTTAGTTCCATCCTTATTCTCGATGGCTGCTGTCCTTCGAGTTTCATATCTGCTTGAATACTGCCATTAGTATAGTCATCATTTAAATCTGCATGAACAAATAGATCACGGACGTGGATACTTGGAACGGAATACAAATAAACATCACGGAAAATGCCTGAGAAACGCCAGAAGTCCTGATCTTCCAGCCAGCTGCCCGTACTGCGCTGATAAACTTCAACCGCAAGCTTGTTTTCGCCATCCACCAAATAAGGCGATAAATCAAACTCCGCTGGCGTAAAGCTGTCCTCGCTGTATCCAACAAATTCACCGTTCAACCATACATAAAACGCTGACTCCACACCTTGAAACGAAATGTAGACTGGTTTTTGCTGCATATTAGCTGGTACCTTAAAATATTTAACATAGCTGCCGACAGGGTTATGATCCTCCGGAATAGCTGGTGGACGAATATCATGATGACCGTCCCAAGGATACATCGTGTTTACATATTGCGGTTTGCCGTAACCCTGCATTTGGATATGTCCCGGCACGTTAATATCTCCCCAGCTATCGCAAACATAATCCAATTGGTAGAATCGCTCTGGACGATCCTCCGGTTTCACGGCATAGCTGAATTTCCAGCTTCCGTTTAGATCATAGCGAAGTGCCATTTGGTCATCAGCGGCTGCTTCCTCTATTGATTCGTAATAGCGATGATCAGAATGTGCTGGCAGCCGGTTCACAGCAAATACGCTTAAATCGGTAAGCCAATTTATCGTCGGTTTCATTTCA
>NZ_JBFTSN010000145.1:0-14265 GCF_056400045.1 Paenibacillus sp. 01L418 | reverse complement strand
ATGGACGTGCAGGTTCAAATCCTGTCTACCGCACCATAACTTACTCTTTGCCGATGTATATAGGTGAACTTAGAAGGTGTCATTTTGCATGCACTTTTCTGATAGATGATGCCACTTTATATTCAGATCATAAATCTGACTAGAGAGTGGTTTTTTCGTTATAAGTTGCTCGAGCCGTGAAAACAGATGCATCATTAGAGATGAGGAGCTGTAAACATGAAAATAAACTTAAACTTTACGAACAAGGGACAAGCAGCGATTAGCAAATTTAACAACGAGGAATTGCTTGAGATTTTCGCACGGTACAGCAATACCTTAATGAAAAAATACTCAATCGAAGTAACTGTACCAGCCGAAGGCAATGAAGCGATTATCGAAAGAGGCAAATTATCAGTATTTGTGGACAAAATCGAATGTGACGTTGAAACCTTCTTCAAAGAATTGGGAAGAGACGTTAAGGTGCCGCTTAAGAAAAGACTTACGCCTGAAGACAAGTTAGACAATGTATTTAAGGCTGAAACGATTGAATCGTAAGGCTAAAATTATATTTTAAAAAACTTGAGAAAAAATGCTTGAACTTCTGATGATAAGCTGATATAATCATTTTTGTTGTCTCAAGCATATTTGTTCTCTTAGTTCCAGACGGCCCGTTGGTCAAGTGGTTAAGACACCTCCCTTTCACGGAGGTAACAGGGGTTCGAGTCCCCTACGGGTCACCATTAATCCTCAAAGTGTACCAGCTCTATGGAGCTCGTTGCAATCACACGAGAGCCATTAGCTCAGTTGGTAGAGCACCTGACTTTTAATCAGGGTGTCGAAGGTTCGAGTCCTTCATGGCTCACCATTTTCTTTGATAAGAAGATGTGAGTGAAGGATCGTACAATTTACAATGTGCGGTAGTGGTGGAACGGCAGACACGCTATCTTGAGGGGGTAGTGTCCMATGGACGTGCAGGTTCAAATCCTGTCTACCGCACCAAAGTATATAAATCGTACGGCTCTAGAGATAGAGCCGTTTTTTTGTGTGTTCTAAMAAAAAAAGAAGCACTACTTATCGTCATATTTAAAAAGTGGGAATACTAGAGGTTGGAATGGTTGATTATATATTTAGACCGTTATATATTTATCGAAGTGGGGGTGTTCACATGCCGGGGGTTCATAGTAATTTAAAAGAAATCATGAGAGCTAAAGATCCAAACCTATCGATTAGGCAGCTTGCCAAAGATATTGACTATCATTTTGATTCTGTTCGGAAGATGTATAAGGATGAGATGGTTCAGTATCCGCGGGATCTGTTATGGAGGTTATGCAAATATTTTGATGTAAGTCCTGGACAGTTTATTGTAGTCGTTCATGACGATAAAGATATAGATCCGGATAAATAAAAGGGAACCCTGTACATTTTGTATAGGGTTCCCTTTACTTTTTATATGATAATTATGCGGAAGCGACTACTTCTTCGGCTTGTGCTTGCGAGATTTTAACTAACATCGCACCAGGATCGGACAAAACTTCGATGCCTTCATGGAAGGAGAGATCAGACACTAGTAAATGATCTCCTATTTTAAGGCCGCTAATATCTACCTCGAATGCGCTGAGCAGATTGTCTGGCATGCAGCGAACCTCTACTTCGTACATCTCAACTTGAAGCATTCCGCCTTCTTTGACACCTGCTGGTTCTCCGGAGAAATGAATCGTTACTTTCGAATCTAAACTCACATTCATATTCAATTGATAGAAATCAACGTGAACAATTTTATTKCTCAGCGGATCTCTTTGTATATTTTGAATTAATACTGGCTTATTCCCTTTTTCCGGAATAGCTGCATTTAAAATAGCGCGCGGGTTGTGCTTAATGACTGATAATATTTCTTTCTCAGCGACGATAACAGAAATGCTGCCGACATCCTTGCCGTATACAATAGCTGGTACCTGTCCTTGCTTTCTTAATAGATTAATCTTAGATTTGCTTAAATCGACCCGTTCGTTTAACTGGATAGTATTGCTCATCATTTGTTGCCTCCTAATCGAATGGGGTACTGTCAAACCGACAATAAAAAAGACCGATTAGCAATAGAATGTCTAATCAGCCCGCTAACGACCATATTTTCTTGTCATATGTTAATTTTATCACAAGTTCTCTACTTGTCAAATCAGTACAAATCCCGCTCGATTGACAAGAAAATATGGTCGTGTTAAGGTTTAAACAGCAGATAGGAGCGGAATTGCAAGAAATGGCAGCAACTGAAAGCTGTTAAGTGGTAACACTGGGATAGCTAAAAACCAAAAGCATATCGTTTAATCTCGGAAATAAAGACATCTTTATTTCTTTTTTTTATTGTCATTTGTAAATATTTTAAAAATAAGGGAGCGATTTCATTGAAAAAGGTTTTAATCAAGCGGAATATAGCATTTTTGGGAACGAGCTTGCCTAGAGAATGCGGATTAGCTACTTTTTCTCAGGATCTGATGAATGAGATCGAACAAATGCAAGATTTTAATGCACCACGCATGATTGCGGTTAACAACAACAAGTCCTATGCGTACGGCAATCAGGTGATGGCTCAGATTGGACAGCACAATCGTGCAGATTATAGCAAAATAGCCATTGATCTTAATCAATCCAATATCGATATGTTAGTCATTCAGCATGAGTTCGGCATTTACGGCGGGGAAAGCGGAGAATACGTTTTGGAATTGGCAGCGAAGCTCAAAATCCCGTTTATCGTTATTTTTCATACCGTATTGTCCGAACCGAGCGAGAAACAGCGTTTAATTATGAAGCAGCTGGCGGATTTAAGCTATAAGGTCATTACGATGGCCCATACCAAAATACAGGATTTGCATGAGGTTTACGGCATAACGCTTGAAAAGATAGAGATGTTCCATCATGGGGTTCCGGTAGTTGCGACCGAATCTAGAAATGAGCTTAAAGAAAGGTTCGGGTATACGAATCGGCAAATCATTTCAACATTCGGTTTTTTAAGCCCAGGCAAAGGGATTGAATATGCCATAGAGGCCATGAACGGCGTAGTGAAGAAGCACCCGGAAGCACTTTATATGATTTTAGGCAAAACGCATCCTGTTGTGAAACAAGAGGTTGGAGAAGTGTACAGGACGAAGCTGACAGATCTAGTGGAAAAGCTAGGCCTTCAGCAGCATGTTACGTTTGTTGATAAGCATCTAACGCAAGAGGAGGTTGTTCAATCTCTTGTATTGTCGGATATTTATATGACGCCTTATCTTGGCAAGGATCAAGCTGTAAGTGGAACACTAGCATTCGGAATTGGTTACGGCAGGGTGATTATTTCGACTCCGTACCGCTACGCTGTTGAGATGCTGGCTGACGGAAGAGGATTGCTCGCAGATTTCCACAATTCCGCATCATTAGAAAATCATATTGTAACGATATTGGACGATCCGAATCTAAAAGCGGAAATGGAGAGCAAGACGCTCGCTTTAGGCAGTACAATGATGTGGAATGAAGTCGCCAAATCTTACGCGGTACTTTTCCGTGAAACGATGGCACATCATTATGTGTTAAAAGGAAGTGCGGTTTAATGGGAGTAAGTATGATCAAGCCGTTATCAACCGATTATTTACGCTCATTAACAGATGATACAGGCATCTTCCAGCATACTAAATTCGGTATTCCCGACCGTTCCAAAGGTTATACTTCCGATGATAATGCAAGGGCTTTGATTGCGGCAGTTATGCTCAATAAGCGCATTAGAGATAAGGAATCCTTGAACCTTATAAATACGTATTTGGCCTTTATTCATCATGCTCAAAATGAAGACGGCAGCTTTCGAAACTTTATGGACTACAACCGTTTGTTCATAGAAAAAACAGGCTCTGAGGATTGTCTGGGGCGCTGTTTGTGGGCGCTTGGATTTACACTTTCGGAGCCATCCGTCCCGCATAATGTGCAAAATACATGTAAATATATGATCAATCAAGCGCTGCCGCATGTGCGGAGCTTGAGATCGCCAAGAGCGATGGCTTATGCAATTATCGGCTTAACTTCCATGATGCAGACCGAGAACGCGCTCCGTTATAAGTTCCCATATCCGAATATGGAAAGCGATGATCCAGCCTTTCTTCCAGAGGCTCAAATCGTTTCGTTAATTGAGGAATTAGCGATGAGGCTGCATACGCAGTATCAAAGMAATAAAGGAGAGGGCTGGCAGTGGTTTGAGGATCGTATTACTTATGGCAATGCGATGCTGCCTTGGGCGCTTTTCAAAGCATCACATTTTTCGCATATAGAAGCATTCAGACAAACCGCTAAAGAAAGCTTGGACTTTCTAGCTTTAATTACTTTTGCAAAAGAAGGTTATTTCAAACCCGTGGGCAGTCATGGCTGGCTTGATAGAGGCGGAGAAGCAGCGTTATATGACGAGCAGCCGATAGAAGCTTGCGAGATGCTGTTAGCCTGCTTAGAAGCGTACAAGACGTTAGGGAAGGAAACCTATCGCGAGCAAGCTTCCTTATGCTATGAATGGTTTCATGGGCGGAACTCCCGTCATGAATCGTTAATAGATGCAGAGACCGGCGGCTGTTACGATGGCATACATGCAAGCGGCCTGAATTTAAATCAAGGCTCGGAAAACATTGTTTCATACTGCATGGCTCATGAGGTGATGCACAATGAATAAATTTGCTACGATTCTCGCAGGCGGAGGCGGAACACGTTTTTGGCCTTTATCCCGGCAGGAGCTGCCAAAGCAGCTGATCAATATAAGCGGCACCGACATTATGCTCAATGATACGATTGAACGCTTTAACGGTGTTATTCCGATGGAAAACACGATCGTAGTAACGAATCGCACCCAAGCGGTGCTGCTCGAGAGGATCATGCATAAGAGTGTTCAGCACGTTAACATTCTGGTAGAGCCTGTTGCCAAAAATACGGCAGCGAGCATACTCCTTGCGGCTTTATTTATTGAGAAAAACCATGGTGATTCTCTTATGGTCGTATTTCCATCCGATCATCATATTACCGAATCGGATAACTTTAAGAAAACATTGAATGATGCTTGCATCGTGGCTATGGAGACAAACAAGATTGTTACGATTGGCATCAAGCCTACCTTTCCTTCAACTGGCTATGGTTATATTTCTTGCAAGAAAGACTCTTTCATTAAGGAGCCTTGTCATGTTTATGAGGCAGCCGAATTTGTCGAAAAACCTAATTTTGCAAAATCGCAATCCTATCTTCAATCCGGTCATTATTTGTGGAACAGCGGTATGTTTATTTGGAAAACCTCCTGCATCATTGATAATTTCAAAAGGTTTCTTCCGAGGCTCTTTAAAACAATGCTCCCTTTAATTGCGTACATGGGCACGGAGCGCGAAGAGGAAATGATTAATGAGATTTATCCTTTGCTGCAAAACATTTCAATCGACTATGGTATTTTAGAGCGCAGTGACGAGGTTGTCGTTATTGAAGGCGATTTTGGATGGAATGATATTGGAAGCTGGGATGCGCTCGGCGCGATATTTCCTCCAGATGAGCATGGAAACATTGTCAAAGCGAACTATGTAGGCATCGACACACAGAACTCCATCATCTACGGCGATGACCGGCTCATTACTACAATTGGAATTGATGGTCTGATTATTGCGGATACCAAGGATGCGCTGCTGATATGTGCCAAAGACAAGGCGCAAGAGGTAAAGGAAATCGTTAGAATTTTGAAGGATAAGGGAATGCACGAATACGCCTAAGAAAGGCTTACATTCAAATGAACCCCATGATGAAGCTGGAATGGATAACGAAAACATGCAAAGAGATGCTGCTAGAATATGAGCCTGCTCAAAAACAAGGCACGAAGCTTTATTTTGCTGGCGTTGGGGACCGCGATGTTTACAATATTACTGCTCCATTCTTGAATGAGGGGGAGCTGTATATTGCCGGTCGTGTGGAAGATCGCCATTCGGAGGAATCCGAGATTATCTTCTTTACATGCAAAGATGGGATATGGACTCCGAAGCTGGATTTGCCTAAGTTTCAGCTGCAGGATCCCTTTATTACGAAAATTAACGGCGAATGGATCTTCGGCGGTGTGCATCTTTATTTTGACTCTGAAACATCGAGGTCGATCATAGGCTGGAAAACTGTGCTTTACCGAGGGAAAAATTTGCATGAGCTTGTACATGCTGCAACAGGCCCTTGGAACATGAAGGATATTCGCTTAACACAATTATCTGATGGGAAGATCGGTATTTTTTCGAGACCATTTGGGATTGAAGGCACGAGAGCTGTAATCGGCTTTAGCATCATTGATTCCTTTGAGGAGTTGTCGGAAACAGCTATTATTAAAGCTCCATTGTTTCGTGATCAATTTCTAAAGGATGAATGGGGAGGGGCAAATGAAATTCATTTGCTCAAAAATGGGTATCTCGGCGTATTAGGCCACATCTCTTATACGGATGAGGATTCCAATCTTCATTATCATGCGATGTCATTTGTTCTCAATCCTTGGACGAGAGAGAAGTCACCGGTCAAAATCATAGCAACAAGAAGCGACTTCCCTGAGGGCCCGGCTAAACGCCCGAATTTAGTTGATGTAATCTTCAGTGGTGGACTGGTTCGCAAGGCTAACAACCGAGCGGAGCTCTATGTGGGAGTTAGTGACACGGAGGCGCATCACATCGATATTGCAGACCCGTTCACGGAGTACGAAGCGATGAAGCAAGATGAAGCTGAAAGCTAAAGCTGGCTTCTAGTCTAAGGGCGAATGGTAACACGCGTGCCAATAGGCACTATTTTGGACAAGGCGAGTACATCATCGTTAAACATTCGGATGCAGCCGTGTGAGACGATATGTCCGATGGAAGAAGGATCGTTTGTGCCATGGATGCCATAATGCGGCTTTGAGAGCCCCATCCAAAAGGCGCCGAACGGTCCGCCGGGATTGGGCTGCTTATTAATAATCGTAAATTCACCTGTAGGCGTTTGAGTTACCATTTTGCCGATGCCAACGGGAAAAGCTTGAGTGACGACGTCGCCGTCCAGCAGATAGAGCTGACGATCGGAAAGATCGATGATAATACGGTAGTCGGGCATGGGGGACTCACTCCTTTTCTCCTATGTTATGTAGTGCGGCAGCGGTTTGCTTCAAAGGATTTAGGCGCGCCAAAAAAAGAGAACCCTAAGGATGTGTCCTAGGGCTCTTTGGTCATTTTATTTTATAGTCAATAACTCTAGCAATATTCTGCCTCGCCCTCATTTTCCCTCGCATTGTTTATGCGCTTGTTTTACATCTGCTAGAGAATAGACAGTGTTGATCTCTGCTTTGATCGTTCCATCTGCAATGAGTTGAGCAAGCTGTTCAAGGTTAGCATGAGTAGGGAAGGAAAGCAGCTCCTTTAAATTTTTTATATCGTTCAAATGCTCGGCTATTTGTATATGAGTTAAATGTACCTTGATGCTATTAAGGAAGCAAGCAGGCACTTTTTTGCGGATCGTAACGATTCCTTAAGATTAGCTTGCTCAGCTTCTATGGTACAATAAAAGTAATAGATGAATGAACATCATGATTTTTCTTAAAGAGGTGCAGATTATGATCCTAGTAAGCTCTTGTTTAGCAGGGTATGAGGTAAGATATAATGCAACGCATAGTGTAAATGAAATCATTCAACAATTGGTGCAGCAAAAGAAAGCCGTTGCTGTATGTCCTGAATTGCTGGGCGGTTTCTCTACTCCAAGAGAGTCAGCCGAAATTGTTGGCGGCGACGGCGATGATGTGTTAAACGGTACAGCTAGAGTAGTAGAGAAATCGGGCAGGGACGTAACGGCGATGTATATGGAAGGTGCACACATTACGCTCAAAAAAGCGAAGGAAGTAAATGCGGAAGTGATTGTACTTAAGGAATACAGCCCTTCTTGCGGCAGCGCCATGATTTATAATGGGGAGTTTAAAGGCAATAAGAGGACTGGAAATGGGGTTACGACTGCTCTGCTTAGAAGAAACGGCATAAGAGTGATATCCGAAGAGCAGCTTGGGGAATTTTTGGTGGAAATGAGTTTCTAGCAGAAATAAATTCAAGAAAATAATAGAATCATAAATAAAAAGGAGCCTCCTAGGAGGCCCCGTCTTTATTGTTTAGTGACCTGATGATTCGTGGTCGTTGGATAGCTTAAGTACGTCAAATACTTTGAACAATAGACTAAGTATAATAGCTACTACGGTTGCAAGCGCCATCCCAGTAAGCGAGAAGTCCCCGATTGTAAGCTTTACGCCGCTAAGTCCAGTCACAAGAACGACGGTTGTCAAAAACAGGTTGGTCGGTTTGCTGTAATCCACTTTGGACTCAACGAGCATCCGGAAGCCGGAAGCAGCGATAACACCGAACAGCAGCAAGGATACACCGCCCATAACTGGCGTTGGAATTCCGGAAATAAGTGCAGAGAATTTACCAGAGAAGGAAAGGACGATCGCAATGACAGCCGCGCCGCCAATGACAAAGGTGGAGTAAACCTTTGTGATCGCTAGAACACCAATGTTCTCGCCGTAGGTCGTGTTCGGCGTAGAGCCTACAAAACCTGATAGAATGGTGGAAATACCGTTGCCCAGCATGGAGCGGTGCAGACCTGGGTCCTTCGATAGATCTTTGTCTACGATATTGCCCGTAACAACCAAATGCCCAATATGCTCGGCAATGACGACAAGCGACGCAGGTGCAATCGCAATAATCGCCGACCAGTGGAACTCAGGGAAAGTGAAATGCGGCAATTGAACAAAGCTATTCTCAGCAAGCTTGCTGAAATCAGTGAAGCCCATGAAATGAGCGAGTACATAACCTGTAGTAATACCGATCAGAATCGGAATAATGCGCATGAATCCGCGGAATAAGACGGAACCTAACACCGTTACGGCAAGGGTGACGGTAGATAGGATTACGATCTTTGGATCCGGGCTCCATACGACGGCAGGATCGGCATCAGTCGGAATAATCCAGCCTGCCATCCGAGCAGCAACTGGAATGAGCTCTAAACCGATAATCGCGACGATTGCCCCCATCGCTGCTGGAGGAAATACAACATTGATCCAGCCGGTGCCTGCTGCTTGAATGATGAGAGCGACAATCGTAAAGATAACGCCTGAAATAATAAATCCGCCTAATGCAGCGGCATAGCTGCCTCCGCCCACTTGATCGCCGATTACGGCGCCTGCTGGAGCGAGGAATGCAAAGCTGGAACCGAGATATGCTGGAATCTTATTGTTGCATATCCAGAGATAAAGAAGTGTTCCGATTCCGTTCATAAGCAAACAAATTGCCGGATCAACACCGAGTATATTCGGTACGAGCACGGTAGAGCCGAACATAGCAAATAAATGCTGCAAGCTTAGCAGTGCGCTTTGCAGGGCAGGCGGTCTTTCATGAACCCCAATTGCTTTTTTCATGAGAATAAGCTCCTTCAATTTAATAGGTTGTCTATTTTTGACCCTTGTTGATTCTACATAGTGAAGCGGGGTTTGACAAGTGTTTTCTTATCATACGCTGGTCATATACGAATACATTAATGAAGAAGGGGAGGTGAAAGGATGGAATTGTGGGTGATATATCTTATTCTCGCTGGCATACTGATCGTCGTGGAAATGCTGACGCTTACATTTTATTTGCTTTGGCTTGCGATTGGTGCTATAGTCGCTGCTGTCATTGATTGGTTTTGGCCGGGCTCATTTGTCGTGGAGATGGTGGCTGGGTGTATCATTGTCCTTATCTTGACTATCTTCACAGGTCCAATTACTCGTCGTTTCCATTCCTCAAAAGGTTTTAAGGATGCCGTGGACGAGCTCGTCGGCAAACAAGGAATTGTGCTTGAGGATATTGCGGCAGATGTTCCCGGTATCGTCAAGGTGGGAAATGAAACGTGGAGTGCAGCATCGAATGAACGGTTATTGAAGGGTGATACAGTTAGGGTTGTCAGTCGCGGCAGTGCAGTGCTTCAAGTTGAGAAATGGGGAGGCTAACTAGATATGGGTTATATTATTGCTATTATTTTATTGGTTATCGTTGTCGTTTTTGTATCATTATCGATCAAAATCGTACCGCAGCAAAGGATAGGCGTTGTCGAGCGCCTAGGAAAGTTTAACCGGCTGCTTACGCCGGGAGTTAATATTCTAATTCCGATTATTGATCATGTACGAACGTATCATGATTTGCGTATTCAGCAGGCGAACGTTCCGCCGCAAACGGTCATAACGAAGGACAACGTACAGGTCAAAATCGATACGATTATTTTTTATCAAGTGACCGGCCCAGAACAGGCTACATATGGCATATCTGATTATGTATACGGGGTGCGAAATATAAGCACAGCTACAATGAGGCAAATTATCGGTAAAATGGAGCTTGATGAAACATTATCAGGCCGTGAGAAAATATCGACCGACATTCGGATCGCGCTGGATGAAGCGACAGAGAAGTGGGGCGTGCGTATCGAGCGGGTAGAGGTTATTGATATTCAGCCGCCAGCGGACATTCAAGATGCAATGGATAAGCAAATGAAGGCGGAGCGAAGCAAACGAGCTATGGTGCTTGATGCAGAAGCGGCGAAGCAGGATATGATCTTGCGGGCAGAGGGTGACAAGCAAAGTAAAATATTGAAGGCTGAAGGCGATAAGGAAGCCAGAATCCGTCAAGCGGAGGGTCAACGCCATGCGCAGGAGCTGGAAGCGCTTGGCGAAGCGAAGGCTATTCAATCCATTGCAGAAGCTGAGAAAAACCGAATTGAGCTTATACGCTCTGCGGGACTAGATGAGAATGTGCTGACATACCGCTCGCTCGAGGCATTATCCGATATTGCTCAGGGAGCTGCGAATAAAGTGTTCATTCCAACACGTGCAATCGATACACTTGGCAGCATTGGAGCTATTGGGGAAATGCTTAAAGCGAGCAAATAAATATAGTGATTGCAAAAAAATGTCTCAGGAGCAGTGTATTCTGCTTTTGGGATATTTTTTTTGCAATCCGATATTATATTTTTCTAAAGTCAGTGGGTTTGTAGTACGAATCATAACATTCTTGGATAGTTCAACATGAGATTCACCCTTAAACTTAAAAAGAAAGCGCTTTATATTAAACGGGTAAGAGGAGGAAATAATGTTGAGTAGATTTAAATTCAAGAAAGGTTGGTCCATTATTTTTGCATTGCTTGTGTTATTCCAAACGGCGGTCGGTGCGAATACGACAGTTGCTGAGGCTCAGACACCGGTTGCTGCTGTAAACAGCCAATCCTATGAGGCTGAGGCAGCCATTAATCAGCTTAGCGGTAAAGCAGAGGTTAAGGACTGCGAGCTTGCGGTTGGCTGCTCAGGCAATCAGCTGGTAGGCAGTCTGTGGGGCGGTTCTGCTTTGCAGTTCAACGCTGTGAATGTGGATACTAAAGGGATCTATACGATGACGGTGCATTACATATCGGGCGATCCGAGATCACTAGCCGTCAGTGTGAACGGCGGGGGAACCGATCATTATGATTTGCCGAAAACGGCAGATTGGAGCACGCGAGGGACTTACGAGATCCAGCTGGAGCTTCGTCAAGGCGAGAACGTCATTCGTTTCGATGATGAAGGCGGATACGCGCCGGATATTGACAAGATCGAGCTGAAATTGCTGAATGCTGTTCCGGGCACAGATCCGAATGAACCGCCTGCTGGAAGCGGACAAGTGTATGAAGCGGAAGGACCGGACAATAAGCTAGCCGGCAATTCTGCTGTAAAATCCTGCAAAGCGGAAACGGAATGCTCCGGTGGAAAAAAGGTAGGCGACATTTGGGGCGGATCAACGCTGCTTTTCCAAAAGGTTGCTGCTCCAGCAGAGGGGATCTATACCTTGAAGGTGAGCTATATTTCCGGCGATCCTCGGTCATTTTCCATTCGTGTGAACAATAGCGAGAAAGAGACCTATTCCCCGCCTGCGACTGCGAACTGGGATACGGTTGGTGTGTTCAGTATTGAGGTACAGCTGCAAGCGGGCAGCAATACCATTTTATTTGATGATGACGGCGGATGGTCGCCGGATATTGATAAAATCGAAATCATCAGCTCGCAGGCACCGGGTGAAAATCCGGGTGATGTGGATGGGATCGGCAATATTGGCAAGCAAATCGATTCCAGCAAATTTGGCTCGATTAAAGTGGAGCAGCATAAGTCAGGCGTCACTTTATCAAACGGCGTCTACAAAATCATTTATAACACAGAGTCTGGACTTTCAGCGTTCGAATGGAACAACAAGACGATAGCCAAAGGATTGTACAGCAGTATCCAATTGGACAAGCAGCTCGACAGCAAAAACTACGCTGAGCATTTGTTCTCCATGAAAAAAGTTGAAAAAATAAATGACGGTCATGGCAAAGGCATTCGGGTAACGATTGAGAATCGTGAGTCCGGCCTGCCGACGATGAAGCAAATTTATCAAATCTATGAGCGTTTGCCTTATTTTCTTATTAGTCAACAAGTAACGGGTAAAGACATGCTCAGCACAAATGATATGGCTCCTCTTGTCCTTAATGCCAAGGGTGGAATCGATATTGGAAGCTACTCGGATAATAGGGTGCTGGTCGCTCCGTTCGATAATGACGCGTGGTCTATATACCAAGCGCGGACGATGAATACTAGTCTGAACAACAATAACTATGTCAGCTCAGAATTGACAGCTATTTATGATAATACTAGCCGAAATGGATTGGTTATTGGTTCAGTCACACATGACAAATGGAAAACAGGAATCTATTGGAGCGGTTCTGATAATCGTTTAAACAAGCTTAAGGTATACGGCGGTTTCTCTTCCCCTACCTCGACACATGATACGATTCCACATGGAAAGGTAACGGGAACGACGATTACTTCGCCGCAAATTCTCGTTGGCTACTATGCCGACTACCGCCAGGGCCTTGAGAGCTTCGGTCAAGCGAACGCTGCAGTTGCGCCGCCGCTTGCATTTAAGCACGGTGTGCCAAAGGGTGTGCCTGTGGGCTGGAACAGCTGGGGCGCATATGAAAGTGATTTAAGCTACGATAAAGTAGTCGCTGTGTCTGATTTCTTCAAGAAAAATTTGCAGAAAAATTCCTTCTCGAACAAAGGCAATGTTTATATTAATTTGGACTCCTATTGGGATAATCTGTCCGAGGAGCAGCTGAAGCAAGCAGTTAAGGTTATTAACAAAAATGGGCAAAAAGCCGGCATTTATTATGGCCCTTTTGTTTATTGGGGCGATAACATGAGTCAGGTCGTAGAGGGTACAGACGGGAAATACACGTATGGAGATATTATTTTGCGGGATCAAAGCGGTAGCCCGCTGCCGAAAGTAGACGGCGCCTACGCGATCGATCCGACTCATCCGGGTTCTAAGCAGCGGATTGAATATTATTTCAAACGGTTTCTTGATTACGGATATGAGTATATTAAAATCGATTTCCTAAGCCATGGCTCCTTCGAGGGCAAACATTATGACCCTAATGTTCAAACGGGCATTCAGGCTTACAATCAAGGCATGGCTCATATCAATAAGGTGCTTGGCGGAAAAATGTTCATCAGCGCCTCTATTGCTCCTTTATTTCCGAGTCAATACGCCCACGCAAGACGGATCTCATGCGATATTGACGGCTCACTGAGCCGCACGGAATATCAGCTAAACAACCTTACCTATGGCTGGTGGCAGAACGGAACGATCTATCCGTATACCGATCCAGATTATATGACGCTTGTGAAGGGCGGTTCGTTTGATGCTGCGCAGTCTCGGATCAATTCAGCGGCTATTTCCGGTACTGTATTTCTAAACTCAGACGATGTCAGCAATCCGGCAGCACAAGAATTGATGAAGAAGCTGCTCACTAACAAGCAAGTTAATGAGGTTGCACTTAAAGGTCAGGCGTTCAAGCCAGTAGAGGGCAACAAAGGTACAGGGGCTGCGGATACATTCATCATGCAAGAAGGGAAAGATTACTACCTTGCTGTATTTAACTATACGAATGCCCCTGTGTCGAAAACAGTAGATTTTGCGCGTGTTGGCATTCCATCGTCCTCCAAAGTAAAAGTTACGGACCTATGGACGAATGCATCCAGTCAGGCAGCAGGTCAACTTAAGGTTGACTTGAATGGCGCGCAATCGAAGCTTTACAAAATTACCGTAAAATAAACCAGCAGCAAGAATCATGACTAAGCAGCTATGGCTGTGAAACCGAAAAATCCATCAAGCAATAGTGCTTGAGGGATTTTTTATTGTCTAGCATTTTAACGTCCCGGAATTTTTATCG
>NZ_JBFTSN010000144.1:0-14281 GCF_056400045.1 Paenibacillus sp. 01L418 | reverse complement strand
CATATCATCCTTCCTGCCACGGCAGTCGGATACTTGGCGTAAAGGATGAGCCGCTTGCGCTTATTCAGAATGTGAAGGGACTTGAGCTCGTACCTCTCCCATTTGCTGAGGATTGCTGCGGCTTTGGCGGAACATTCGCTGTCAAGATGGCTGATATTTCTGGAGCAATGGTGACCGAGAAGGTCGATCATGTGCTGGAGACGGAAGCGGAAGTGTTGGTCGGGCTAGATATGGCTTGTTTACTCAACATTGCTGGAAACCTGCGTTATCGCAACGAACCCGTCCGTGTTATGCACTTGGCTGAGCTGCTATATGAAGGGGTGAAATAAGATGGCTGTCGTGAAAAAGGAAGCTACAGTAAAAGCAAGAGCGGATCTTGCCCTCAACGACGAGTTTTTGCGCAAAGCGGTGCGATTCACAACAGAACGGCTGCGCAATGGGAAGAAAAAAGCGACTGACGAACACGGGAATTGGGAAGAATGGCGGGAGCGGGGCAGACAAATTCGTCTCCATACGATCGCGCATTTGGATTATTATTTGAACTTGTTTGTGAACAATGCCCGCGCAAACGGTGTTCACATCCATTTTGCGAATACGGCTGAGGAAGCGGTCAAGCTGACGCTAGACATAGCAGAGCATGCGAATGCGAAGTCGGTCGTCAAATCCAAGTCAATGGTTTCAGAGGAGCTGCATCTTAATCATGCGCTTGAATCCATTGGCGTTGAAGCGGTAGAAACCGACTTAGGCGAATATATTATTCAGCTTGCAGGTGAAATGCCATCCCACATCGTCATCCCAGCCATTCACAAAAACCGTTATCAAATCGCCGAATTGCTGTCCAAGGAGGCTGGCTATACGCTGCCGCCGGATACGACGGCGCTTGCAGGTTTCGTTCGCAAAAAGCTGCGCGAGAAGTTTTTGGAGGCTGAGATCGGCATGACCGGCTGCAACTTTGCGATTGCGGAGACGGGATCGATGGTGCTTTTTGAAAATGAAGGCAATGCTCGGATGGTGAGTACCGTCCCTAAAACTCAAATAACGTTGATGGGTATGGAGCGAATCATTCCATCATGGTCTGATCTTGAGGTGATGGCTACATTGCTGCCGCGCTCGGCAACTGGACAAAAGCTGACGATGTATATGAATGGCATTACAGGCCCGCGCCGCTCCGAGGATGCAGACGGCCCGGACGAAATGCACATCATAATAATTGATAATGGCCGTTCTTTGCAGCTTGGCGATCCGGAGTTCCAAGAGCTGCTCAATTGTATTCGCTGCGGTGCATGTCTGAATGCTTGTCCGGTATATCGCCACATTGGCGGTCATGCTTATGGCAGCACGTATAGCGGACCAATTGGAGCCGTGCTTACGCCGTCCTTGAACAAAAACATCGCTGAATGGGATGATGTCGCCAATGCTTCCAGCTTATGCGGCGCTTGCTATGAGGCTTGTCCGGTGAAAATCCCCCTTCATGATATGCTTGTTTATTTACGCAGACGCAAGGTGGAAAGTGGAAATGGCAGCAAAATGGAGTCCATTGGTATGCAAGGCTTCGCCACCGTAATGGGCAATTCCTCGCGACTTGGCGGAGTACTGCGACTCGGTAAGCTCGGTCAGAAGCTCGTTGTACGAAGCGGCGTCATTAAGACGAAGCTTGGGCCGCTAAAGGGCTGGAACACCTATCGTGTAACACCTAGCCTGCCAAAGGAATCGTTCCGTGATCGCTGGGATACGCTTGATCAAGAGCTGAAGCAGGGTCTAAAACAGATGGAGCCGTCGATGCAAAATCGGATGGAGGAGCTTGTACGTAATCGTGAGCATGAGGAGAAGCAAGGTAAAGGAGGACATGGTCATGGCTGAGACACATAAACAATGGCTGGAAAAGCTTGAAGCAGATTCGCGGGTGAAACAGGAGCTTTTTATGAATGATATTGCGGCTAAGCTGAGACATCCACGAATGACACATAAGCCGCAGCATCCATTTCGCGGAGCTCCCGATTTCTGGAACTCATTCGAATGGACGGAAGAAGAGCGAATCAAACAGTTTACAGACAATTTTCTTTCAGTAGGCGGTCATGTAGCACGTCTTCCATCGATGGATGATGTGAAATCCTTTATCGTTTCCAAAGCGGAGGAAATGAGTGCTAAATATATTATTCGTCAAAATCAGCCAGAGCTGGATGAGCTCGATCTTGAAGGCGCTTTGAAGGATTCGCAGGTATCGGTGTGGAATACGGATGTTGAGCAGCATTGGCGCGCTCGTGCAGCTGAAGCAGATTTTGGCATCGTGATCGCGGATCATGCCGTTGCCTATACGGGTTCGGTTACTGTATTATCAGCTCCGAATAAAGGGCGGTCCGTTAGTTTGCTGCCAACCGTACTTATTATTATTATCCCGATCGAACGTTTAAAAACGAGGCTTGGCGAAGTGCTCGTGACGTTTGATGAAGCGGGACGCGAGCAGCTGCCAGCAGGTATTCATTTTATTACTGGCCCAAGCCGTTCATCCGATATTGAGAATGATTTGACTATCGGCGTTCACGGACCAGGCATCGTGTATGCGCTGTTAGTCGGGTAGCTATAAAGGTAAGGGTAGGAGAAGCGGCTTGGCGTTGTTAGAAGGCAGTGCATGCCGTTAAGGTTGGAGGTGAGAGTTTATTCCGTCATTAGAAGTAGAGAAGCTGTCAAAACGCAATCATTACGAGGAAATTACCGAGCAAGTGAAGCGTCTTATTATAGATGGCAAATTAAAAGTGGGAGATAAGCTTCCCTCTACGAAACAAATGTCCGAGCAATTTGGGGTAGGGCGCTCAACTACCCGTGAAGCGCTGAGCGCACTTAAAGCGATGGGCTTGATTGAAATTCGGCAAGGAGGCGGCTGTCGCGTCATTCGCAGCGTACCGATTGATATGGAGCTGCCGGAGCTAGCGTCTCTCCGTATGAACCGAAAGACGGTGCTGGAATTACTGGAAGCTCGCGAATCTCTTGAGGTTTCCAATGCTGCAATCGCGGCTGTAAAGCATACGGATGAGGATCATAAACAGCTGAGCCAAATTATCGATGAGATGGAGCGTGCCGCTGGTGATGAGTCCGAAGGTGAGAGACTGGATTTACGATTTCATCTCACGCTTGCCAATGCGACCCATAACACGATCATGGTACGTTTGTTCGAATCGATTATGAATCATATCGAAACAGCTATCCATGATATTAGGCGGGTGGAGCTTTATTCGAGCGCGGCGGTAGCGGAACGACTTCATAGGGAGCATTCTACAATAGTTGAAGCGATTGCGAAGAAGGACCCTGAGCTTGCAGCTGAGCAAATGAAGCAGCATTTGAAGCATGTTGAGAGCATCGTGCTGAAGCATTTGGGAGAGGGCTAGTTGATGGAGAATCCTTGAATAGCATGCGATAAGATGTTTTTCAAAAGTACTGTCGGCCAGTCAACATTTAAAAAGCCCGATTACCGCACATACCATCATTATGGCTGTCGGAATCGGGCTTTTTTTGTTATTTAGCTATTTTATTGTAGCCAGGTATTTATTAATGAATGCTTTGGCTTTGTCTGGATTTTTGCTGTCGACTCTGATGCCGATAATCATGTTTTCTTTGTACAGCGGAAGCTGGTTGACCAGTGCACTCTTGCTGAGGTCAATTCCGTATACATGCTCTTGTGTATCCTCGTCGGTCTTAAGCTTCTTCGAAAGGCTGTCAGTCATGTGCGGCTTGAACACTCCGTTAACATCGTCGTCTAGCTTCATAAGCATTCCCTGAACGCCGATCCAATCGAAAATGCTCTCATCCATAATATATACATCCGGATGCTCAGTAGCTAGTACGAGCACTGCTTTCTGCATATAGGCAAATTGCGATTGCTGGTCTTTAGGGACAAACGTAAGCGTAGAAACAAATCTTTTCCATTCGGGAAACGCTGTCAAAAGAGCGGTTTCAATCGGCTCTTTCTTAGGCGCATCATCCTTCAGCATGTAATTGCCCATAAATGAAACGTTCAAATCGACGGGCGGCAAATTAGCGAGCCGCTCTTGTTCTTCACGATAGTTCATGAAGCTGATTACACCATAAATAATAAGTGCTACCGCAGCGATGGCTCCGAGCGTGTGAAACTTGTAATAGCGCCAGAAATGATCCATTTTCTGAGCTTGTCCAGCCATCTTCTTGTATTTACCGTACTCTTGCTCGTTGAAGGCAGCGGTTAGCTTGCGATCCTCGTACTCTAGAATCAGTCGATATGCTTTCGTAATCGTTGCAAAAGATTCATCCGCATCCCCCGCGTTATCCTTCTGCAGCTGTGCTCTGGAGCGTGATTGACGCATAAGTGTCGTATAACGCTTCTCCACTTCCTCTTTGGCCGCAAGCTCTGGCAGCCCCATCGTTTCATAGGCTTGTTTTAACTCGTCCACTTGTGTCACCTCAATTAGTAAATAGCTCCTATATGATTCCTATCTATTAGTATACGGAATTCCGCGGGTAACGCAAATTTTGACGAATTTATTCGTATGGAATTTTTCTCGTATGCAGAACTAGAAGAGAGCCATCGAGTGAAAAAGATAATGCACTGCGCTCTTTCATAAGGCAATCAAACGCAGGTGGACTGAATTTTGAACAAAAACCCCTTCTATTTAACTTCCTATCTTGTCGTATTTTGATATTCTAGAATGACATAAATAAACCGTTAGGATGGTGCCTTCATGACTGTTTCGCTTAAGTTTGATTTTGGGATCGGCAGCGCTCCCGCTTCACCATAYATACAAGTACTGCCGAATACGATCTATAACAAAGATGCAGGCTACGGTTTTGAGTCAACCCTGCGTATAGGCTCACGGAATAGAGAGGAGGCGGATCGTCTTCGCGGAGCTTTCTGTATTCCACTTGAAGCCGCGTTTGTTGTTGATCTGCCAAATGGCTGCTACACGATAACAGCTACGATAGGCGATGCCATTGCTCCAACCTCTACGACATTAAAATATGGCGTAGGGCGCATAGTGCTGCACAAGGCCGTTACATCAGCAGGACAATATGCGGTGCACAGCTTCACCGTCAAAGTAACCGATGGACGGCTGCGGCTTGCCTTCTCAGGGGTAGCGCCGCGAATAAATGCACTTCAGATTGACGAGGCGAAGCAAGCGACGACGATTTATTTGGCGGGAGACTCTACCGTAACCGATCAAGATACGTTCCCATATGCCGGATGGGGGCAGATGCTTCCGCTTTATTTTAAGACGGATGTAGCGATTGATAATCATGCTATGTCGGGAAGAAGCTCACGAAGCTTTATTAACGAAGGTCGATTGGCAGCAATCATGGAGCAAATAAAGCCGGGCGACTATTTATGGATTCAATTCGGACATAATGACGAGAAGCCGGATGAAGAGCGGGCAACTGAACCGTTTGGCAGCTTTAAGGAAATGCTGGCCGTTTATGTAGAGGAATCAAGAGCACGCGGTGCAAAACCTGTATTAATTACACCGATGCATCGCCGCAAATTCGACGAGCAAGGCAGGATTATCGATACTCATGGTGATTATTTGCTCGGAATGAAGCAGCTTGCGGCAGAGCTGGATGTTCCGCTGATCGATTTGGCTGCAAAGAGTAAGGATTTGTATGAGCGTTTGGGAGACGAGCCCTCTAAAGCGCTGTTCATGTGGGCTTATCCGGGAGAATTTATTCATTTTCCTGATGGCGCTCAGGACGACACACATTTTCAAGAGCTGGGCGGCATTCAAATTGCTGGATTAGTAGCAGAAGGCGTGCGTGAGCTCGCTTTATCGCCGCTGCTTTTATATTTAAAGGGGCGTTAGAAGCGGCAGCGGTGGTGAAGCTAAATAGCTGAATTATTGACATACGAAGAGGCTGCTCCACATGTAGATAAATCTACTTGAGGAGCAGCCTCTGTGGCTTCTTTTATGCTGAGAAACGATGGATGATGGCTGGAATTTCACGTAAATCATGACATATCGCATCTGGAAATTTAATCGAGTGGTCATTGCTCTTCAAAATCGTTCGCATCCCTAATTCGTTCGCCGGAATAATGTCAGCCTTGAGATTATCGCCAACAAAAACGGACTGCGCAGACGAAGAGCTTAAATTAGAGAGCGACAATTGAAAAATAGCATGATCAGGCTTTCGCAAATTGACCGCATCTGAAATCACAATATCATCAAAGAGCTCCATAATACCGAGAGCAGTTACTTTATTTCTCTGATAAAATTCCCTGCCATTCGTAATCATGCCTAATTTATATCCTCGCTGCTTTAAGGAGAGAAGCATTTCATTCATGCCGGGAAATCCGACGCTGTATTGATGAAAGTGATTGTTTAAATCATTAAGCAGCGGCGAAAATAGAGCGTCTTCAATCTTGAAAAATCCGATTAACTCGTTATAAACATCTTCTTTGGGTATGAGCCTATTATTTAATTCAGTAAACTTCGCTATAAAATCATCTCTGTTTGCAATGAGGGCATGGAGTGCAAAACGTTCATACTGATACTTTGCAAAGTTGATCAACGATTGGTTTTTATCAAGCAAGGTCTGGTCTAGGTCAAAGATAATCGTATCAATGGTGCTCAATGGATCACCTCCGTCTGTTCTTGCGAAACAACATCGTATTTACTAGGTGGGGTTTAATAGATCGCTATGCCTTCCATTTCATAAGGGTAATCCATTTGTATTTTAATACTTTTCACCTCATGCTCTTGTAAGAAAAAACCGATGATGTAAAGACCCAAATCAATCGAGGTGGCGACTCCTCCAGCTGTAATGACATTGCCGTCCCGTACAATTCGTGAGCGAATAACCTCTTTGCAGTAGGGCTCTAATAAATCATAGGCGAACGGATGGGTGGTCGCGTTTTTATTGGTCAGATAACCAGCAGCTCCAAGCAGCAGCGATCCTGTGCAAACCGATACGATATACGCTGCCTGCTGAGCCTCCTTTATCCAAGCAGTGAACGATTCATCAAACCTTAACGCTCTTGTTCCGAGTCCACCGGGAATGAAAATGAGGTCATATTGCATGAGATCCGGTTTGACTTGATTGACTTTAATCGTCATGCCAAGCTCATCCGTAACCTCATCCTGCAGCCCACAAATATCCCAAGAGAACTCTTTTGTTGATTCGTAGTACTTCAAGCGAGTGATGACATCATAGAAGCCGACAAAATCCAAAAAAGTAACGCCATCAAATAAAATAAAAKCTATTTTCATCGATGCAGCACCTCTTTTCTTTATTGCAATAATATTACAAATATGGACTTCGGTATAGATTAAAGTGTCAAAAAAGCGGATCGAAGGCTCGATTCTGTTTCTCTTATCGACTACAATAGCAAAGACGATATTGTAGTATAAGTGAGGGAAATCAATGTTTGATCCAACTGTTTATGAAAATTTGAAAGTAGTCTTTGAGAATCAGCTCTATGATTTGGATACGCTCGACCGGAAAATTGATATTATCAACCGGGTAGATCGTCTAGAGCTGGCGGTTATGTCGCGAGAATTTATGCTGGAGTTTAAGCTTGCTGAATATGCTGGGGTGTCTGCGGAAATTCAGCTGACTGCTTCGCTGAAGGATTTGGCGGCGGAAATATTGGAGCTGACGGGCGAGACCCCTGCATGCTCGCTTCGAATTCGTTTCTTCATGGAAGTGACGGATGTCACAACGCAGTGCAGCCAAATTAAGCAAGTCATGCAGCGTATTTGGGAGCCGGATATAGAACCGACACAAACGATAAGCTACCTTTTTGGCACGGAGCTGCCTACCTTTTCGAATGTAATCGAGCTTGGCTTTAGTCGCAAAATAGGCGAAGAGCAAATGGAGGATATTCCGGAGCTGATTGATCATGTCCTTAAGACATTGATGAAGCTGAAAGAGATTGCTGAATAGATGTTTTTTTATATTCCAGCCCTCTAAGTTCCTAATATTTACAGTGAAATACTGTCTGTTTCTTTAAGCAAGAAGCTATGCTATAGTACTTGTGAATGAACAACTGAAGAAGAAACTCCGAAGCTGTTGTCTACGGACAATTCTAGCTCTCGGGAGAGGTTCGCGAACTCCCTCTATAAAAAACTATGCGAAACGATTGTCCCATTAGGTGACATCGTCGTTTTCGCGTTCGGCGCGAAGCGGGTTTTTAACGCTTCGCGCCGTTTCTTTGGTTTTTTATGTACATACGAAGGAATTCAAGCGATCTCGGTCTTCTCACATCAGAGAGGGAGATGCAGCATGAAATCAGAAAAAGCGATCGTTGTGTTTAGCGGCGGTCAGGACAGCACGACCTGTTTATTTTGGGCAATGGAACGATTCGCGGAGGTAGAAGCCGTTACATTCAACTATGGACAGCGGCATAAGCTTGAGCTGGATTGCGCGGCGGATATCGCCAAGGAACTTCAGATCAAGCATCATATTCTTGATATGTCCCTTCTTAATCAATTAGCACCCAACGCACTCACAAGAGACGATATCGCGATTGAGCAAAAAGAAGGAGAGCTGCCTACAACTTTTGTTGATGGCCGCAATCTCTTATTTCTTACGTTCGCAGCAGTGCTTGCAAAGCAGCTTGGTGCGAAACATATCATAACAGGCGTATGCGAAACGGACTTTAGCGGATATCCGGACTGCCGGGATATATTCGTAAAGTCGTTGAATGTGACATTGAACTTGTCAATGGACTATCCGTTTGTGATCGATACGCCGCTTATGTGGCTGAACAAAGCCGAGACATGGAAGCTTGCGGATGAGCTGGGCGCCTTCGATTTTGTCCGTGAACGCACATTGACCTGTTATAACGGGATTATTGCGGATGGTTGCGGCGATTGTCCCGCTTGCCAGCTTCGAAAGAATGGGTTGGACGAATATTTAGTCCAGCGCATGTAGGGTGAAGCGATGATGCAGCAGATTTATCCGGCCGCACAGCATAGCTATAGTTATGAGCTTAATAAGGATTTTCACTTTGCAGCTGCTCACTTCGTACCGAGTGAAGAGGCTGGAAAATGCCAGCAGCTTCATGGCCATACGTATTATGCGAATGTAACAGTTGCAGGCGATGAGCTTGACGAGGCAGGTTTTCTTGTCAACTTCGCCATAATTAAAAGGTTGATTCATGATCGTTTTGACCATTCTTTGCTTAATGACGACAACGAGCACTTTAGCAATGTGTTGCCCGATCGTTTTCCTACGACTGAAGTGGTAGCACGAACGATTAGCGACATCGTTCAGCGCCATTTGGATGGTACTGTAAATCGTCCGCAATGCGTTCAAGTCTTTTTGCGTGAAACGCCGACGAGCTATTGTATTTATCGTCCGAAGCGGGAGGCGGTCTAACGATGCCATCCAATAAACGAATTCCTGTAATGGAAATATTCGGCCCTACGGTCCAAGGAGAAGGTATGGTAATTGGCCGGAAAACGATGTTTGTTCGTACTGCTGGCTGCGATTACAGCTGCTCTTGGTGCGATTCGGCATTTACTTGGGACGGCAGCGGCAAAGAAGATATTCGCATGCTGACAGCATTTGAAATGATAGAGCAATTAAAAGAAATAGGTGGAAATGCGTTTGAGCATGTGACGATTTCCGGTGGCAATCCCGCACTGCTCCCGCAGCTGGGTGAATTTGTTGATGAGCTCCATAAACAAAACATCAGCGTTGCACTGGAGACACAAGGGAGTCGTTGGCAGGACTGGTTTTGGTCGATTGATGAGCTCACTTTGTCGCCTAAGCCGCCGAGCTCTGGCATGAAGACAGACTGGTCGAAGCTCGATGAAATCGTGTCCAACCTGAATCGGAAATCAACTAGTTTTTGCTTAAAAACAGTCGTTTTCGACGAGGATGATCTAGAGTACGCGACATACGTTCACCTCAGGTATCCAATGGTTCCATTTTATTTGCAGGCAGGCAATGGAAACTTGCAGGAAACAGAGCCGCAGCTCATGCTTCCTTATTTATTGGAGCGTTATGAATGGCTGATCGAGAAGGTTATGCCGAATCAGGATTTAAAGCGGGTGCACGTTCTGCCGCAGCTTCATACCTGGGTATGGGGCAATAAGAAAGGCGTTTAATTCAAAACAGCTGAGAGAGGTGGAAACGAGCATGGAAGGAAGAAGCAAAGAGGAGCTGAGCGGTGTGACGCTGCTAGGCAATCAAGGAACACAATATTTGTTTAACTATGCACCGGAAATTTTGGAGGCCTTTGATAATAAGCATCCAAATCGCGATTATTTCGTGAAATTCAATTGTCCGGAATTTACGAGTCTTTGCCCAATGACGGGACAGCCGGATTTTGCAACCATTTATATATCATATATTCCAGGTGACAAAATGGTAGAGAGCAAGTCGCTTAAGCTGTATTTGTTCAGCTTCCGCAATCACGGTGATTTCCACGAGGATTGCATGAACATTATCATGAATGATTTAATTGCGCTGATGAGTCCAAGATATATAGAAGTTTGGGGCAAATTCACACCTCGTGGCGGCATATCCATCGATCCGTATTGCAATTATGGCCAGCCTGGCACAAAATATGAGCAAATGGCTGAGCATCGTCTCATGAATCATGATTTGTACCCAGAGAAAGTGGATAATCGTTAATTTAGAATTGCAGCTCAAATTAGTAAAAGAGATACATTTATGATAGATTTTTCTGAATTGCCCGACTAAGGTCTAGGTGAATTTCATGCCTGAAGTCCATTTCAATTATTCTATTAAAGTCTATACTTAGTTTAGAGTTATTAGAGAATAGGTGGACAAACGATGATTAAAAATGCGATTTGTATGTCTGTACTGCTTTGCACCATAGCATCTGCATTAACGAACTTTGGAGTATCTCCCGTTCGAGCGCTTGCAGCTCCAAGCGCGTCACAAGCTGAATATATTAGTATAGATAATATGATTGAGCCCTTCTTGTTGCAGCCAAAGCAGGATGAAAAGGCATGAAGGCTGTTTTAACACAAGCCTAAACTTGCATGAAAGCATGACTAATTAGTAAACGCCGCGACCTATATGGAAGCGGCGTTTGCTGTTTCTAATAGAATACAATCAGCTCAAGCGCTGTCTGTCCCTATAAGCAAAATGATTGGTTGGGCCATGACCGCTCCCAATCCCCAGCTTATCTTCAATAGCGGCTTGAATGAAGGCTTTGGCAGTTCTTATAGCTTCAAGTACAGGTTTGCCTTGAGCAATTTCTGCAGCAATCGCAGCGGAGAAAGTGCATCCAGTGCCGTGAGTATGCTTAGTGTCGATACGTTTGCTTTCCAAATATACAAATTGTTCTCCATCGTAGATGAGATCAACGAGCGGTTCGCTGCTTGAACCGTGGCCGCCCTTAATGACAACATAGCGGGAGCCCATCTGATGCAATATTCGGGCCGCTTCCTCTCGATCGCTTAACGTCCGGATCGGGATTCTTGCGATAAGCTCAGCTTCTGGAATGTTAGGAGTCGTTATAAGCGCGAGCGGCAGCAAATACGTAATCAGTGTCTGAATAGCTTCTTGCTGAAGCAGAGATGAGCCGCCTTTCGCCACCATGACAGGATCAATGATGAGATTATGCCAGTTATATTGCTTTACTTTCATTGCAACGATCTTTATAATCTCTGCGCTGAACAGCATGCCTGTCTTAACTGCGGATGGCTCCAGATCCTCGCCGATCGAATCGAGCTGGCAGCTAACAGCCTCAGCATCCAGCGGGTAGATGCCCTGAACGCCAAGCGTATTCTGCGCAGTCACTGCGGTAATAACCGACATGCCGTAGGTGCCGAGCTCTTGAAATGTTTTTAGATCAGCTTGAATACCTGCGCCGCCGCCGGAGTCCGAGCCTGCAATCGTAAGTGCTTGATATCTTCTCATCCGTGCATCTCCTTCGAAAGAGTAGAATTAATTTACAAGTTTGAAAAAGCATCCTCAGCCTTTATATTGTCTGGCAGCAAGTCGTTATCGACGAGCCAATCCCTAACATTAGACCAAGAAGCAGGCTCCTGATATCCAAATGATTGCTTCCCTGCATCCATGAGAGGCAGAAGAATGTCCAAGCTTTTTGTCTCGATTTCTTGATCGAGAGGGGAGGTCTGGTTCTCATGCTCAAATAAAATCGACAACGATTTTTGTTTATTTTCAGCTACAAATTGTTGACCCTCCGTAATGGCTGCGATGAAGCTTTTGAACAACGCCTGCTTCTCAGCTAGTCCTTGATCACTTGCTACAAGCACAAGCTCGTAATAATCCGGCACGCCAAAATCAGTTGGGTTTATCGCCGTCATGGGATGCCCTTCCTTGGCAAGCAGCAATTGCTCATGATTAATAAATCCACCGATGATCGCATCTACTTTGTTGGTTGCTATAGCCGGAATAAAGGAAAAACCAACGTCAATCATTTCCACATTTTGCGGGTCACCGCCGTCATGCTTAATCATGGTGCGCATCATTGCTTCATACAGAGGGATGGAGGAGAAGCCGACCTTTTTACCAACAAGTTCCTTGGGTGATTTGGCGCTTCCGCCTTCTGGTACCATTAGATGATTAAGTGGATGCCTGACGATTGCTGCAATGGATTTAACAGGAATTTCCTCGCCGCGAGCCATCAATACCTGTGGCTGGTAGCTGAGCGCCAAATCAACCTTGCCGGCAGCCACTAGCTTCAATGCATCATTCGTATCCGCGGGCATTTGAATGTTGACCTGTAAACCATGCTTCGCAAAATAACCGTTTGTTTGAGCCGCATAGAGGAAGGAATGCACCGCATTTGGATACCAGTCGAGCATAATGCTAATAGTCTGAGGATTCTGTTTTGCCGTAGTGTCCTCGGGTTTGTTTTCAGTTGGGACAGCGTTGCTGCTGCACCCGTTAAGTACGAGCAGCAGAGAAGCAAGCATCGGAATAATCCATTTCATTTTTGCTTTGATGATCATGTATTGAACCTCTTTCTCTTTAGTATTGATTTCTCCAATAGGACAATGGCAGCAAATAATAAGATGCCAATGAGGGATAGCAGAAAAACGGATGCAAACATGGAGTCGGCGTTCAAATTGCTGGACATTCGGCGGCTATAGTAGCCTAGGCCTTCACTGCCTCCAAGCCATTCACCGATGGTGGCGCCTACAACGCAATAAACGATCGATAACTTAAGCCCTGAGAAGAAGGACGGTAGGGCGATGGGGACTTGTATTTTTCTGAAAATACCCCAGCGCGTTRCTCCCATTGTGAGCAGCAGCTCTTCATATTCGCTACCGCTTTTCTTAAGCCCGTCATAGGTGCTCACAACGATAGGGAAAAAAGCAGTCAAAAAAACAACAGCGACCTTGCTCCAAATCGTATAGCCAAACCACATAATGAAAATTGGAGACAGAGCGATAAGCGGGATGGTCTGACTGATGACGACAAACGGGTACAGCGCCTTCTCCAGTATTCGGAAAGTGTGCATGCCTGCTGCGAGCGTAGTCCCAATAATAATCGACAATAGAAAACCGAGGGACACTTCTTTAAGCGTAGCCAGCAGATGGTTGCCAAGCAGCAGATGGCCATCTTCGATTAATGCCTGAGCTATTGAGCTAGGTGACGGCAGTATGTAGGGTGGAACCAATCCGAGCTGTGCGACCGCTTGCCAAACGAGCAGTAAGCTAATGAGCAGCAGTATGAATAGTCCGTAATGGCTCAGCCACTGGTTAATTAGAGGTTTGCGCATGCAGTCTTCGCTCCAAATCTTGCCGCAGCTTGATGAAGTCGGGTTCGTAATTTTGCTCATAGTGTCTTGGTCTCGGCAAAGGAACGACTATTTCCTGTATCCCTTGCGCCTCGTTAGCTGCACTTGGCAATAAATAAATGCGGTCGCTCAGCAATATCGCTTCCTCAAGATCATGTGTGATAAAGAGTACTGTTTTTCCAAGGTCGCTCCACAGCTCTAGCAGCCACTTATGCATACCGCGTTTGGTCATGGCGTCAAGCGCGCCAAACGGTTCGTCCAGCAGCAGCAGCTCTTGTCCGGTTACTAGTGTGCGCAGAAAAGCTGCCCGCTGTCGCATGCCGCCTGACAACTCGTCAGGGTAAGCTTGTTCATAGCCTGMCAGTCCGAAGCGCTCTAGCAGCTCCAAGATTTGGATCGTGTTATAATGGGGATTGCTGCGTGTCATCTCAAGTGGAAGCAGACAATTGCCGAGTATTGTTCTCCATGGCAGAAGAAGATCCTTTTGCGGCATATAAGCAATCTTGCCGAGACGATTGGGGGCAGGCTTGCCATACAGCCTAATTTCACCTTGGCTAGGCTGAAGCAATCCGGCCA
>NZ_JBFTSN010000143.1:0-18743 GCF_056400045.1 Paenibacillus sp. 01L418 | reverse complement strand
GCGTTATACTTTGGCATATAAAGGGAGGACGTCCATCCTAATGCAGCATTTTCTCGTTGAAAACAAATATTTGGTCGGTGTCCTCCTTGGGATTGCTTTTGGGCTTATCTCTCGCTTGCTCATGCTTAGGACGGATTATCGCCAGTATCCAACTTATCCTCATGGTCGAATCATCCACATATCATTAGGTGTAATTGCAGCGGCATTAGGAGCTGTTGCTGTGCCGGCGTTATTTAACAAAGATTACACTGCTATTACTTTCCTTACATTAGCTGCACAGCAATTTAGAGATGTGCGAAAAATGGAACGCGAAACGTTGACGAAAATCGACAGTATGGAGCTGGTAGGACGCGGTTCGACATATATTGAAGGAATCGCTATGGTCTTTGAAGGGCGAAATTACTTAGTTATTATGACGGCATTGCTTACAAGTCTATTTGGGATATTAGTAAATATATGGGTAGGGATGATAGCGGGAGTTATCTCGCTCATAGTCGTTGAGAAGCTGAAATCAGGCAAAGCTGTCTCCCATATTGCTGAGGTGCAAGCCGCGAAGGTTCGAGTGGATGGCCCGGATTTGTTTGTTGATAACGTTTATATTATGAACGTAGGTTTGAAGAGCAACCAAGAAATCATTGCTGCGCGTGGCATGGGGTTTATTTTGACTCCCTTCAACTCAAACGGCAAAGTTACTTTAAGCAATCTTGGTCAACGGCAAGCTATTCTTTACGATTTGGCTACGATTTTAGGGGTATATCGCGATGATGGAGAGCCTGCTTTAATTCCTATGGCGAAGCTGGATATGAAGGATGGACGATTGGCTGTATTTATATTGCCACAGGAGTTGGATGCAGATAAAGGGAAAGCAGTTATCATGCGAGTGCCGATTTTGGAATCTGCTGTTCGCATGCCGACAGAAGCATCTGTGAACAAGAAAGGGGCAGAGGAAAATGGCTGAAATCTTAGCTGTAGTATCCATTCATGCAGATGCGGTTAGTGGCGGAGCGCCGATTTTTATTGCAGAAAATGTAGATAAATTGGAAGAAACCTCGTTTCTGCTCGAGAAGATTTTGGATGCGAGTGCGCATGATTTAAAGAACGGTACAATCATACTGGTCAATCACCGATAATATGAAAAGTTAGCCAAGAACGCACTTTTTTGCTATGATGGATAGCGTGAGTATTTTTGAAGGAGTGGAAAACAAACATGGCAAGACCCGTTATCGCTATTGTCGGTCGTCCGAATGTGGGGAAATCCACGATTTTTAATCGGGTCATCGGCGACCGTCTAGCAATTGTTGAGGATAAACCGGGCGTCACTCGTGACAGGCTTTATGGCACCGGAGAATGGAATGGAAAACCGTTCAGCATTATTGATACTGGCGGTATTGAAATCGATGGCGAAGATGAAATTATGAAATCTGTGCGTATGCAGGCTGAACTCGCAATTGAAGAAGCAGATGTAATTATCTTTATGGCGGATGCGAAAACAGGCTTGACGCATGCGGATGATGAAGTTGCTCAAATGCTATTCCGTTCGGGCAAGCCCGTTGTGCTTGCAGTTAATAAAGTTGATAATCATGGCCGCATGGATGAAGTTTATGAGTTTTATGGACTTGGCTTTGGTGAACCAATCGCAATTTCCGGATCGCATGGACTAGGTATCGGTGATCTGCTTGATGCTGCTGTCGCTTTGCTTCCGGATCTAACCGATGATGGCTACGATGAGGATGTCATCCGTGTTGCATTAATCGGCCGTCCTAACGTTGGGAAATCATCTCTAGTGAATGCACTGCTTGGCGAAGACCGTGTAATTGTAAGCAATGTAGCGGGTACGACTCGTGACGCCATTGATACACCTTTCGAGCGTGATGGGCAGCGTTATGTGCTCATTGATACAGCCGGCATGCGTAAACGCGGCAAAGTGTATGAGTCCACAGAGAAGTACAGCGTAATGCGTGCGATGAAAGCGATTGAACGCGCAGATGTTGTTCTAGTGCTGATTAACGGTGAAGAAGGCATCATCGAGCAGGACAAGCATATTGCTGGTTATGCTCATGAAGCAGGAAAAGCATCGATATTTGTTGTGAACAAGTGGGATGTCATCGAAAAAGACGAGAAGACCATGCAAAACTTCTCGCAAAATATTCGTGATCATTTCTTGTTCATGTCTTATGCACCGATCGTTTATTTATCAGCATTAACCAAAACGCGTTTGCATAAGCTGTTGCCTGTTGTTAAGCATGTTTCTGAACAGCATGCAATGCGCATTCAGACTCATCTTCTTAATGACGTCATTTCGGATGCAGTAGCGATTAATCCGCCGCCATCCGACAAAGGCAAGCGTCTACGCATCAACTATGTAACGCAAGTAGCGATCAAACCTCCAACGATTGTTGTTTTTGTCAATGATCCGGAAATTATGCATTTCTCGTATGAGCGCTATTTGGAAAATAAAATTCGTGCTGCATTTAATTTTGAAGGGACTCCTATACGCATATTCTCGCGTCGTAAGTCCGAAGAAGATTAGGGGAGAAGTAGCTTGTTATACGGAGTAATCGCGGTTGCTTTAAGCTATTTGTTAGGCTCAATTTCATTTAGCATCGTTATTGCCAAATGGGTGAAAGGTATCGATATACGTCAGCACGGCAGCGGAAACGCTGGTGCTACGAATACACTCAGGGTGCTCGGCAAAGGGCCGGGCTTACTGGTGTTTTTACTCGATATCGGCAAAGGGGTAGCAGCTGTATTTATTGGCCGCGCTCTTAGTGAAAACGACTGGATTCCAGTTTTGTGCGGATTAGCCGCAATCATAGGCCATAACTGGCCGATTTGGTTCCGCTTTAAAGGAGGCAAAGGCATTGCAACGACTGTAGGTGTCATTGCGACCCTTGCTTTCGTGCCTGCACTTTGTGCAGGAGCCATTGCCATTGCGACAATTGCTTTGACCAGATACGTATCGCTTGGCTCATTATTGTTTGCTGCTTTAACGCCATTATTTATTACTTTGTTCTATTATTCGGTTCCTTTACTTTGTGCAAGTCTTCTGATATGTATTTTTGCATTCGTACGCCATCGGTCGAATATTGTAAAGCTGTTTCAAGGAACAGAAAACAAGTTAGGTGCAAAGAAAGGGTAGTGAGCGTCGCATGACAAAGCAGGATTCATCAACAATGAAAAATGCGGCAGTGCTGGTTGCTGGAAGTTGGGGCACTGCTCTTGCTTCTGTACTCGCGAGAAATGGCTATCATGTAAAGCTATGGACGCGCAGTACCGAACAAGCGGAGAACATTAACCTCAGCCATGAGAATAGCAAGTTTTTGCCTGGTGTACAGCTTCCTGAGCTAATCCATGCAACTACGGATTTAAAGGATGCACTGCAGGATGCTGAGCTCGCTTTGTTCGTTGCGCCTTCTGGTGCAATGCGCGAGGTAGCTAAGCAAGCGGCACCGTTTCTATCGGATAAGACACTTGTTGTTCATGCAACAAAGGGCTTTGAAACGGATACGTTGAAGCGGATGACGACAGTACTTTCGGAAGAACTAGGTCGACCTATGGAACAGCTTGTTGTTTTATCAGGACCAAGCCATGCTGAAGAGGTTATTTTGAAGCAGCCTACTACAGTAGTTGTTGCTTCAACTGATTTGAAAGCAGCTGAGCAGGCCCAGGATGCGCTCATGAATACRCATTTCCGAGTGTATACAAATCCGGATGTCGTTGGTGTGGAAGTGGCTGGAGCCATCAAAAACATTATCGCATTAGGTGCAGGCTTGACGGACGGGCTTCAGTTTGGCGACAATGCCAAGGCTGCTTTATTAACTCGGGGCCTAGCGGAGATCAGCAGGCTTGGAACGGCAATGGGGGCGAATCCGCTCACTTTTGCTGGATTAGCTGGCGTAGGCGATCTTGTCGTTACTTGCACAAGCAAGCACAGTCGAAATTGGCGTGCTGGCTACATGCTTGCAGATGGCACGCCTCTAGATGATGTGCTCACTCGGATGGGAATGGTCGTAGAAGGTGTTCGTACGACGCGTGCGGCTTACAGTTTAGCCAAAGAGTACGATGTTGAGATGCCAATTACGTTTCAGTTATATGAGGTATTGTTTGCGAACAAAGCGCCTAGGACTGCCGTTGAGCATTTGATGGGCAGGCTGCGGACGCATGAGATCGAAGAGTTAGGCTAAGGACCAGCGCCTACACCAATCTTCTTGCCTTCTCATATGATGCATGGAGCAATACACATGCGCATGCTGGAGGTGTAGAGTATGGCGAGGGATTTCTCCAAGGACATTCTTAATTCGATCAATAAAAAGACGGGCAAAGGAATTTCCGAGAGCTCAGTCAAAAAGCTTGCCAGCGGAGTTACAGCACAGACGATGACTGACGAAGCTGAGCTTCGCAAGCTGATTAAGCAAGTGTCGGAAGTGGCTAAGGTCAAGGTTACGGTGTTCTGTCAGCTTTTGTCCTTTTTTTTGTGCGATGTTATAATGGGTGAGAATTCATTATGATATAGATTAGGAGAATGGAATTTCTATGGATGCTATGACAAAAATGTGGGTTTCGCTATTCGGCATTGGAATGATGGCGATTGCGGCCCTTTTAATTACGTTTGCTCGTTTGAAAACGAAAGGCGCAGTGAAATTTATTCTTTCGTTAATTGCATTTATTGTTCTAATCATTGGCTTTGTATGCGGACTTATATCCATTATTTAGTGCTTATTACATAGGGGACGGTCGTTCACTAACAAAAGGGAGATTTTGACATACAATGATTGAATTAAAGGGTAGAACCAAAACAGCTGTTGTAAAAGCAGAAGAAGGCTTGTCGCTGCTTGATCATGCACTTAAGCATGAGATTGATTGGAGCTTCTCTTGCGCGAGAGGAACCTGTGCCCGGTGCCGCTGCTTGGTAACCGAAGGCATGGAGCATCTTGAAGGCATTACGGACGAGGAGTGGGACCGTCTTGAGCCGGAGGAGTTTGAAGAAGGCTACCGGCTCGGCTGCCAGGCCATCGTCAAAAGTGCAGATGCGAAAATCGCAGCAGCCAACAAGCCTTATTTTTAATGCATAAGCTACTGATGAAGGAAGTGCCAGCGATGTCAGAAAATGAACGCATTCATAAAGCGCTGGCTGCCGTTAAAAAAGCGACAGAATCAAGTCAGGCGCAGTGGATTACTGGCGGAAGCGCCAGTCTAATGCTTCGAGGACTTGTACTTTCAAACGATCCGCGTGATTTGGACATTTATTGTGATGAAGAGAATGTAGAAGAAATTTATGATGCTCTTGAGCTTTTTGCCCAAGATCAACCAACATTGAGCGTGACAGATATGTATCGATCAACGCTTAGCCATTTTATTATACAAGGAATACAGGTAGAGCTCGTCGGCGGGTTCGAGGTGAGTGCTCAAGGCTGTAAGTATGAGACGATGGTTAATAAATTACTGATGCCTTTCTCAGATCAAGTGCTGTTAAACGATGCTAATTATTCAGTAGCGATCGTTCCGCTTGCGCATGAGCTGTGGTTTAATTTCTTGCGAGATCGGATGGATCGCGTTGATTTAATCGTTCAAGCGATTGCAAAAGCACCTGCTCATCATGAGGGTGCATTCCTTGCGATTGAAACTAACAATACATTCACCGCTGAGGCAAGGCGTACTCTTCATCAGCTGTTGTCATATCGAAAGGCTGGTGGTTTGTCATGGATGGAGTAGTAACTTTTTGGYCATCGGGCAAGAGCATTAAGGTGAAGCCGGGCACAACGCTGTTAGACGCTGCCAGACGTGCGAATATACCGATTCGCACACGTTGCGGGGGCAAAGCTGCTTGCTTCATGTGCAAGGTCACTGTGAGGCCGGGAAGCCAGCTGCAGCCGATTGGTGATGTGGAGAGAAACAAGCTGTCTGGATTAGACGGAAATCATGAACGCTTATCATGCCAAGCTAGAGTAGCTGGGAAAGTGGATGTGGAAATTCCATTAGATCCGCTGCGAGCGGCAGTTGCAAGGCAGCTCGCAAGGCAAGCAGAGGAAAACGATGCTTTATGGTAGGCTGAACGACGAAGTAGGTTTGCTTCGCAAACCTAAGTATATTCTTACGAAGCAGGTTTGCTTCGCAAACCTAAGCATATCCTTACGAAGCAGGTTTGCTTCACAAACCTTTAGGAGGTTACAAAAAAATGAACGGATTATTTATGGGAAGGCTGCCCCGTTACATACGCCAGTTCGCAGCATTCTCTGCTTTAATTGTTTTGCTATTTGCTTTATCGGGCTGCATGTATCCGAAAAGTCAAATGAAGCAAAACCAAGTTGCTCCGAAAGAAGCTGTTCGTAATGTTCAGGCGGCGATTGATCAATATCAGTCCGAAACGGGCATGCTGCCGATGAAAAACAGTACCGCTGACACACCGAAGTATGAGAAATTTTATATTGATTTTGGAGTGCTAAATCGGACAGGCTATATGTCTGATATACCTTCTTCTGCTTTTGAGAAAGGCGGCAATTACAGCTACCTTATTATTGATGAAGAGAGTAAGCCTAGAGTAAAGCTACTTGATATTTTGGCATTTCAAAAAATTAATGATATTCAGAGCTGGGTAACTACTTATATCCAAACAAACAGTGTCCTTCCAAAGGGCGCGCAAACATACCCAGGTTTTTATCAAATCGATTACAAAGCAATGAGCAAAACAGCCCCAACGATTCGAAGCGTGTTCTCAGGGCAAACGATTCAAGCAATCGTGGATGAGAATGGGGTAGTATTTTCCGATTATGGGATAGATATCATGCAATACATACAAAAGAGTGGAAAAAATGATTTTGAGACAGATTTTGATTTGCGTACATTGCTCGTCGATGGATCAGACTTTGTCCCTGTCAAAGCTCCGGTCTATCACTTTGTAAATAATGAGCCGCAAGCTGTAAAACCTTAACTTCATGCACATTCCTCAATAAGCTAGTTCCAAACCTCTCCTTGACTATCGTCTCGGAGAGGTTTTTTTGGCTGTTTGGGTCATAGATTTGCTTTTTTTCTCATATAACTCAATCTTGGAAGGGAAGCCCCGCAGAGGAACAAAAAAAGATTTCATTGAAGGAATCGTCATAATCGGAAAGCTTGCACATAAGATGTTACTAGTCCAAAAAGCATGTACGAGTTGCGTCGCTGGCCTGCCCTATTGACCGGTGGATGGCGGCGAACCGGAAAAATCAATTGGGAGGGGATATTCAGTGGAGAAAGTAGATATTTTCAAGGACATAGCCGAAAGAACCGGCGGGGATATTTACCTCGGGGTTGTCGGGGCTGTCCGGACGGGCAAATCAACGTTTATTAAACGGTTTATGGAGACGGTTGTACTTCCGAACATTGCGAACGAATCAGACCGTGCGAGAGCCGTGGACGAACTTCCTCAAAGCGCCGCAGGTAAGACGATTATGACAACAGAGCCTAAATTTGTTCCGAATCAAGCGGTGCAGCTCAGGGTTACCGATGGACTTGAGGTAAACATGAGACTCGTCGATTGTGTTGGATATGCGGTTGAAGGCGCGAAGGGCTATGAGGATGAAAATGGTCCACGAATGATTACAACTCCTTGGTTCGATGAGCCGATCCCATTCCAGGAAGCGGCTGAGATCGGGACGCGTAAAGTAATCCAAGAGCATTCTACACTCGGTGTTGTTGTTACGACAGACGGCTCTATCGCAGAAATTCCGCGCAGCTCCTATGTTGTAGCAGAAGAACGTGTCATAAACGAGCTGAAAGAAGTCGGCAAGCCATTTGTCCTCATCATCAACTCCACTCGTCCTAAGGGTGAAGAGGCGCTGCAATTGCGAAACGAGCTGCAAGCTAAATATGACATTCCAGTAATGACGCTTAGCGTAGCTACGATGGGTGAGGAAGAAGTCATCTCGGTATTGCGGGAAGTGCTCTATGAATTCCCTGTCCATGAGGTAAATGTTAATTTACCAAGCTGGGTCATGGTGCTTAACGATCGGCACTGGCTGCGCAGCAACTATGAGAGCTCCGTTCGCGATACGGTTAAAGATATTCGCCGGCTGCGCGATGTGGATCGAGTAGTAACCCAGTTCATGGAATATGACTTCATCGCCAAAGCTGGACTAAGCGGCATGAATATGGGGCAGGGCGTAGCAGAAATCGACTTGTACGCGCCAGATGAGCTGTATGACCGTATTTTGATGGAAGTAGTCGGCGTTGAGATTCGCGGCAAAGACCACTTGCTTCAGTTGATGCAAGAGTTCTCTCATGCCAAGAGGGAATATGACCGTTTTGCAGAAGCGCTGGAAATGGTCAAGACAACTGGATACGGCATTGCAGCACCGACACTTGCGGAAATGGCACTCGACGAGCCGGAGTTAATCCGCCAAGGTTCACGCTTTGGGGTTCGACTGAAGGCAACAGCACCATCCATCCATATGATCCGCGTCGACGTGGAATCGGAATTTGCTCCGATTATCGGCACGGAGAAGCAAAGCGAAGAGCTTGTAAGATACTTAATGCAAGACTTTGAGAATGATCCAATCAAGATTTGGGAGTCTGATATATTCGGTCGTTCCCTGCATTCGATTGTGAGAGAAGGCATTCAAGGCAAAATTGCAATGATGCCGGATAATGCCCGCTACAAGCTGCAGGAAACGCTCGGACGTATTATTAACGAGGGCTCTGGCGGATTGATTGCTATCATTCTGTAGTTGATCGATACTAGTATACGAATAAGCCGCTGCCGTAAAGGGAGCGGTTTTATTTGTTTTGCAGGAAATGTAGGTTGGCACTTGAAATTGGCAAACGGCTGTATTACTATAGGTTTGTTCGGTTAAAAGGTATATTTTTGAAGTTTTCCGTTAATAAGAGGGATAAGATGAGAGTTTATATGCTTACACCAAAAAAAAGTACATAATGCACTTTGGAGGAGGTGAAACAATGAACAAAACAGATTTGATTACAAAAGTAGCTGAATTGACTGATCTTTCGAAGAAAGATGCAACGAAAGCAGTTGACGCTGTTTTTGATGCGATATCCGATGCGCTGCAAAGCGGGGATAAAGTCCAATTGGTTGGGTTTGGTAATTTCGAAGTTCGCGAGCGCCAAGCACGTAAAGGCCGCAATCCGCAAACTGGAGATCCTATTGAGATCGCAGCAAGCAAAACGCCTGCATTCAAACCAGGAAAATCACTCAAGGACCTCGTATCCAATTAAGCATACTCCAGCTTAACTGCATTGACGCCGATGTTTGGCGGCAAGCATCCATATGCCACGAAATATAAGCTTGATGTTACTGCTTATAATTCGGCCTAATTTCGCTCGAACGGGATACCGTTCGGGCGTTATTTGTTTATTTGCATGATAGAATGGATTGCACAAACGTTACACATCCACTATAATTCACATGGATAGTATGGAATTACGGATGCGGAGGGATAACGATGGAGCCTACACATGGCGAGTACATTGTCGTAAAGGCAAAAGATCAAGGCGTTCAAGTCATCGGATTAACACGCGGGCTTGACACAAAATTTCATCATACGGAAAAGTTGGATAAAAACGAAATTTTAATTTGCCAATTTACCGATCATACTTCAGCTATAAAAATTCGAGGTAAAGCGGTCGTGATGACGAAATACGGTACGATGGAAACCGATCAGTAACAACGAATGTGCAAAGCAGGCTATGCCTGCTTTTTTTTGCCTGCCTGCAGTCCGAATAATCATCCTGCACCGCTCGTACAATGAGAGATGGGACTTTATATTCATGCGGATCGAGTGAATTTAAAGGTTAAGGTGATAAGTTTATATTCGGAGGTGCAGAGTGAACATCGGAAAACCACTTTTAACAGCTTGTGTGACTGCGATAGCAGCTACATTATTATTTACATGGCTTCCTCATGCAGGATGGCAGCATTCGGCAAATCGCGGCGACGTCGCTGTTTTTCGCACGACGCCGGTCGTAAGGCTCTCCAATAACAATTTAGTAGATGTGCTCATTGCAACTCAGCTTCATGAGCGGTTGAATAAGGCGGAATGGAATAACGGCGTTTTATCGATCGATATGCGGGTAAGCACCAGTGAAGGCCGGCCGGCAATTTGGTTCTCGGATGTTGAGAAGCTTATTCGTGTCTCATTCATACAGCTAGAGAATGTGAAGCGTATTCTGATTCGAATCATTGAGGAGCAAGCGGAAGGCGATGCTTTGCTAGCTGCTGTTGATGTGCGGAAAACCGATGATTGGCTTATTTCGGAGCTGGACCATCTTGTGCAAGCGGATCCTGTGCATGATGAACTATGGAGAAAGAGGCTAAGAGTTAGCTTTACATCGGCCTGGGAAAAACGTTTTGGACCAGTATCGGGATTTACTGTAAAGCCTTCCTCCATTTCGCAGCAATAAAGGTGATGTATATTGCAATTTGTTGAACAAGCAGGCTCAATCATATGTTCTTTAGAATAAGTTGTGCTATAATAGTTTAGATTATTGAGCGGCGATTTGCGCTTCTCTGTTCGGAGGCTTCCCCAATGAGAACATACCGTATACCTGAAATAGCTCAAAAATATGTGAAATATGACATGATCGAGGAGCATACGTCTCTTCCTGACTTAGCGAATGCAAGGCTTCGCTTGCTACACGCCTTCCTGAGCCAGCAAGCGTCGCTACAGACCCACAGTGAGCTCTACACGCTCGTCGTATCTCTCGTTCAGCTAGGAATGGATACGCATGATTTAATCGACACACACCAAGAGCAGCGCTCTGAGCCGGAGATGCGTTCAAGGCAGCTTAAGGTGCTGGCAGGGGACTACTTTAGCGCAACTTTTTATCAATTGCTCTCGCAAGCCGGCGAAATTGAGATGGTTTCCAAAATCAGCAGCGCGGTTAGTGAGGTCAACAGACTAAAAGTTAATCTTTACGTTCGAATGAGGCAGCTTAAGATGACCTCTGAAGAATATTTAGGTCTTGCGGTTCAGCTTAAGAGCACGTTGTTCCAGATTTTCACAGAGGTGCTGGAGGGCGAGCTTTCTCGCGTCTGGCCAGGGATTCTGGATGGCATTAGCCGGTGCGAGGTTATAGTTGATGAAATCAAGCGCAGCGAGAACCCAGCTACGTTCGATAAAAGCTGGTCCTATTGGCATATCATGCAAGCGGGGTCAGAAGATGAGCGCATGCAGCTCTCTCAGCGTATGTATGAACCTGCATTTATTAAGAGTTTGGTGGAAAAATATAAGGTGCGCAGCCAGCTTATAGCGAAGCTGAAGGTCTCAGCAGATTCAGTGAAGGTTTTGGCTGGCAAGCTGGAATCGGACAAGTTGCTCGGAGAATTGACGACTATCGTCGATAATCTATTGAACGAAAAAACCGATTACACGCCTGCGCTCAATTAGACGAGGTGACTTGCAAGGGTGGATACGAACTCCAAGAGCCATGTRCATGGCGTATTTGAGAGGATTGCTCCAAAATATGATTTGATGAATGATCTGATCAGCTTTAGAAGACATAAGGCATGGCGGAAGTTTACGATGAAAAAGATGAGCGTTGCAAAAGGACAAACAGCGCTTGACCTTTGCTGCGGCACTTGTGATTGGACGGTTGCTCTTGCAGAAGCGAGCGGTACTGGACAAATCGTAGGACTTGATTTTAGCCAAAACATGCTTGATGTGGGTGCTGTCAAAGTAAACAAGATGGGCTTGAATAAGCAAATTACATTAGTCCAAGGAAATGCAATGAGCTTGCCGTTTGAGGATAATTCCTTTGACTATGTTACGATTGGATTTGGTCTGCGCAATGTTCCTGATTATTTACAGGTACTGAAGGAGATGCACCGCGTTGTTAAACCAGGCGGTTTAGTTGTATGTTTAGAGGTATCCAAACCAACCTGGCAGCCATTTAAATCGATGTACAATCTTTATTTCGAACGTATATTGCCAGTTATGGGTAAAGTGGTAGCCAAAAGCTTCAGTGAATACAAATGGCTGCCCGAATCACTGAAAATGTTTCCCGGTCGACAGCAGCTTGCTGAGCTGTTTGAAGAAGCGGGTCTTCATCAGGTGAAGGCATATCCTCTGACCGGTGGAGTAGCTGCGCTGCATATGGGGACAAAGGAGAAGAAATAGCAATGATTCGCAAATTACGTATTATTTTGGAAATGATTAAGTTTGAACATACTGTGTTTGCTTTGCCTTTTGCTTTTATGGGAGCGATTCTAGGTGCAGTAATGATGGAGCAGCGCCTTCCTTCATGGGGGGAGATCGGCTGGGTAACGCTTGCGATGTTTGGTGCTCGAAGCGCTGCGATGAGCTTGAATCGACTGATAGATAAGGCTATCGATTTACGCAACCCGCGTACTGAAAAAAGAGCCCTTCCGGCTGGCTTGCTTAAATCAGCAGAAGTCATGTTATTTATCATTGTTTCCTTCGTTTTGTTGTTTGTAGCAACGGCGAACTTGGCACCAATTGCAATGAAACTTATGCCAATCGCGGTAGCTTTGCTTGTTCTTTATTCTTACACAAAACGCTTTACATGGTTATGCCATGTTGTGCTGGGATTAACAATTGGACTCTCGCCGCTTGGCGGATGGGTTGCCATAACAGGTCAATTTGATCTAGCTGCTTGGATATTATATATTACCGTTTCTTTATGGATTGCTGGATTTGACATTATTTATGCAACACAGGATTTTGAGTATGACCGCAATGCTGGCTTGCATTCGATTCCGGCTCGGTTCGGTATTAAAGGGGCTATCTGGATTGCTCGGTCCTTTCATGTCGTTACGGCAATCGGCTTTATAGCATTGTTTTGGCTGACAGACCTTAGCTGGATGTACTTGCTTGGTACTTTGATATCGATTTCGCTTCTGTTCTACCAACATTGGATGGTACGGCCACAYGATTTGTCGCGCGTCCAAACTGCTTTTTTTGGAATGAACGGTACATTAAGCGTCGTGCTTTTTCTGTTTGTTATCGTTGATTTATTGGTTATTCACCAATGGTAGACGGCCGCAACGAAACCAACTGGACGAATCGATGGGTAGTAGGCATTACAGGAGCAAGTGGTTCAATTTATGGAATAAGGCTTATTGAAGTTCTCCTTCAGATGAAATACGAGGTTCATCTCGTCATAACAGAAGCTGGTTGGAGAGTACTAAAAGAAGAACTGGGCTGGGAGACGACTCGTCGTTCAGCAGCTCTTGAACAACGTTTTGGCGATGCTATCGCGGAAGCTAGACTAGTTTTTCATCCCAATGCGGATATTGGCGCAAGCATTGCAAGCGGCTCTTACCGGGTTCAAGGAATGGTTATTGTGCCGTGCTCGATGGGGACGCTTGCGTCGATATCGCACGGCATTTCCGATAATTTGATGACTAGAGCCGCTGATGTTATGTTGAAGGAAAACAGGAAGCTGCTTATTATTCCAAGAGAAACGCCGCTTCATGCGATTCACCTTGAAAACATGCTGACGCTGGCTCGTCTTGGCGTTAGGATCATACCGGCTATGCCGGCTTTTTATTACAAACCGCAAACGATGGATGAAATGATTGACTTTTTAGTTGGTAAAGTACTTGATAATATGACAATCGAACATGATTTGTACAGAAGATGGGGAGATGAACAGAATGGGCATGAATCGCCCGATCACCATCGGAAGAATTGATTACGCGAATGCATGGCCTCTTTTCCATCAGCTCGAGGAGCGAATGGATGGGGATAGCTTTGAGGTCATTAAACGTGTGCCTTCTGAATTAAATAGGCTTCTGCAAGCTGGTGAATTGGATATTTCGGCTATATCATCATTTGCCTACGGATTAAACGCGGATGATTATGTGCTGCTGCCAGAATTGTCCGTAGGTTCGGTAGGGAAGGTCAACTCGATCTTTTTATTTCTGAAAGAGCCGATCAGCCGTAAACGTCCTGAGCGAATTTCAGTAACGACAACATCAGCAACTTCAGTTAATCTGTTGAAAATTTTGATGACATTGCACTTTGAATGCAACCCAGAGTATGTCACTGCCGCACCGAATCTGGAAAGTATGCTGGAGATAGCCGATGCTGCACTCATCATTGGCGATCCTGCCATTCATGCTTCTTGGCAAAACCACGGCCTTCATGTCATTGATTTAGGACAATTATGGAATGAGTGGACGGGACTTGGCATGACTTACGCTGTTGTTGCTGYACGTAAAGAAGCAGCTCTTGCAGCCCCAGAAGCCGTTCGTGCAGTATATAAAGCGTTAAATGCGAGCAAACAGTATAATAAGAGCCATCTTGGTCCACTAATTGAACAGGCCTGTATGCAGCTTGGAGGAGAATCAACTTACTGGGAGATGTACTTTCATTCGCTTCAATATGATTTTGGGAGCAAGCTGCAAGAAGGACTTAAATTATATTTCAATTATTCTAAGCAGCTAGGGTTGCTATCGAATGACGTGGAGCTTACTTTTTTTGAAGACCAATCTGCCCAATAGGTGAAAGAATGAAACTACTAGATTTGTATGCAAAGATGAAAGGCGACCTAAATCAGATCGAGCAGGAGCTTGAGCGCAGCATTTCGGATGATCATGTGCTGCTTGGCGAAGCTTCTTTGCACTTGCTTAGAGCTGGCGGTAAACGGATTAGACCGGTGTTTGTTCTGCTGGCAGGCAAGTTTGGCGATTATCAGCTTGATGTAATGAAGCGCGTCGCCGTCCCTCTCGAGCTTATTCATATGGCTTCACTTGTACATGATGACGTTATTGACGACGCGGAAACACGTCGTGGACAGCTCACTGTAAAATCCAAGTGGGACAATCGAATAGCGATGTATACGGGCGACTTCATTCATGGCAAAGCATTGTCAATCGCTGCTCAGCTTCCAAATCCGCAGATACATCAAATTTTGTCGCATGCGCTTGTACAAATGTGTATCGGAGAAATGGAACAAATTCGTGATTTCTTCAACACAGAACAATCGGTACGGCATTATTTGCTTCGGATTAGACGCAAAACAGCTTTATTAATTGCTATTAGCTGCCAGCTTGGCGCTGTTGCCGCGGGAACGGACCGAAAAACAGCAAATAGCTTATATCGCTATGGTTATAATGTGGGTATGGCATTCCAGATCCGTGATGATTTGCTTGATCTTTATGGAACAGAGAAACAGATCGGCAAGCCTTCAGGCTCAGATATGCGTCAAGGAAATATTACGTTGCCGGTTCTACTTGCCTTGCAGGACCCCAAAACCCGCGACCCTTTGTTAAAGGAAATTGCTTTGATCAGGGAGCAAGGCGGGAAACGAGATGCTGGACGAGCCATCGAAATGATTCGCAAAAGCGATGGCGGAGATCAAGCAGACCAGCTTGCAAACCGATATATTAAAAAAGCTCTCAAAGCATTAGAGGGATTGCCGAACGTCACAGCGAAGAAGAACTTGAGCGATATTGCGATTTTGTTTGGTAAACGTAATTATTAATCGTGCAAAATAGAAAGGAATGGTTGGGGATGGAAAGAACTTTTCTGATGATTAAACCTGATGGCGTTCAGCGCGGATTAATTGGCGAAATCGTTTCGAGATTTGAAAAAAAGGGATTGCAGCTTGCAGCAGCCAAGTTTATGGTTTTGAGCCATGAGCTTGCCGAGCGCCATTATGAGGAACATAAAGGCAAAGTTTTTTATGAGCCATTGCTCGAATTCATAACGTCAGGTCCTGTATTTGCGATGGTATGGCAAGGTGACAATGTCATTGCATTGACGCGTGCCCTTATTGGCAAAACGGATGCACTAGATGCTCATCCCGGCACTATTCGTTCTGATTTTGCTGTACATACGAATTTTAATCTTATTCATGGCTCGGATTCGGCAGCTAATGCGGAAAAAGAGATCGGCATTTACTTCACGCCAGCGGAGCTGGTGCAATACGAGCATACAATTCAACGGTGGATTTAATATTTCGCCCACAAGCGATGGAGGAGCCTATGCTTGAAGATCGTGATTTTGCACAGTTTATTGCCCGAATAAAGCAAAAGACCGACATTGATTTGTCGCAGTACAAAGAAGCTCAAATGAAACGCAGGCTGACTACATTACGAATGAAGCACGGCTATCAAACGTTCGATGAGTATTGGAAGGCGATTGAGCAAAATCGGACGATGCTAAATGAGTTTTTGGACCGTATGACGATTAATGTTTCTGAGTTTTGGAGAAATCCTTCCCGCTGGGAAGTTTTGCAAAAGCGCTTTTTTCCTGAGATGCTTGCTGCTTCTAATCGTCTAAAGGTTTGGAGTGCGGCATGCTCAACAGGCGAGGAGCCTTACACGCTCGCTATGATTTTATCTGAGCTGGGTGCCTTGCAGCGATCTACGCTTCTTGCAACTGATCTCGATTCAAATGTGCTGCAAAAGGCAATGGAAGGCAGTTATTTAGAGCGATCTCTGCGCGATGTTCCGCAGGTTTGCCGGCAAAAATATTTTAAGCAGTCAGAGGGAGCGTATTTGATTTCAGACTCCCTGAAGCAATTTATTCAATTTAAGCAGCAAAATTTGCTGCATGATACGTTTGATGGATCATTTGATTTAATTGTTTGCCGAAACGTAATGATTTATTTTACAGAAGAAGCAAAGCACTTATTGTATCATAAATTTTCTAATGCACTTAAACCGGGCGGACTGCTGTTTGTAGGCAGTACGGAACAAATTTTTTCCCCTGCGCAATACGGATTTGAGACCGCTGATACATTCTTTTATCGCCGGGTATAAGCGGCATGTATACCGTTTTCCATCTTCTCCTATACTAGTTAGTATGTAATAAACTTGGAGGATGAAGCAACCGATGGATAAACGTAAGGTTATAGCTGCCTATAGGCGTGGTTTTATTTCTATTCAGGAATGTGCGCAAATTATCGGAGTGGACAGTGGACAAATGACAAGACTTGTTGATGATCCATTGCTGACGAGTGAAGGCACGGCGATACTTAGGAAAGATCGGTTAACAGCAAATTAACTGCACGCTGCCTGGGCTGGCGGATTTGTCATTTTAGATGACAGTTCCACCAGCCCTTTTTTTATACGGTTACAGCGGCTTTCAAGGTGTCCAAATTCTTGTCAAACCTGTAACTGTGTACTATAATGAGCAAAGATGTTTAGTGCTGTAAAGCATAGCAGGCGCTTGAAAGCTGTTTGAAAATTTATAATTTTATAAGTGATGTACTTATAAAATCGCTTAAATTTCACCGCGAAACGAGCTTGTGCCGTCAATGGACTGTGTTAGTCGTTTACACTTGAGGAGGAGCTTTAGTTGACTTTAAGATATTTAACCGCAGGGGAAACACACGGTCCCCAATTAACCGCTATTATTGAAGGATTGCCAAGCAATTTGAAAATTGATTTTGAGGAACTGAATTTCCAGCTGCACCGTCGTCAGAAGGGTCATGGTCGTGGACGCCGGATGCAAATCGAGAAGGATACAGCAAACATCGTTGGGGGCGTACGCCACGGCAAAACGACTGGTGCTCCTGTAGCGCTGATCGTTGCAAACAACGATTGGAAGCACTGGACTTCCGTKATGAATATTGAACCGATTGAAGGCAGCGATGAAGAGAAGCGCCGCGTTCATCGTCCGCGTCCTGGTCATGCGGATTTGAATGGCGGACTTAAATATGATTTGAAGGATTTGCGCAATGTGCTTGAGCGCTCTAGTGCTCGTGAAACTGCAGCACGTGTAGCAGTAGGAGCGGTAGCTCGTCAATTTCTCGCGGAATTCGGGATTAAAGTAGCTGGACAAGTTATTCGCATCGGTGAAATCGAAGCACCAGCTAATCAACTATCCGTGGATGAGTTGATCCGTTTGACGGAGGAATCCTCGGTTCGTGTCGTTGACAAAGAAACCGAACAAAAGATGACTGATTACATCGATCAAATTAAAGCAGAAGGCGATTCGATCGGCGGTATCGTGGAATGTATTATCGAAGGCGTGCCAATTGGTCTAGGAAGCCACGTGCAGTGGGATCGCAAGCTCGATGGACGTATCGCGCAAGCGGTCGTATCGATCAATGCATTCAAAGGCTGTGAGATTGGAATTGGCTTCGAAGCAGCCAAGCTTCGCGGCTCGCAAGTGCACGATGAGATTATGTATGAGGAAGAGCGCGGCTATCATCGTGCAACGAATCGACTCGGCGGCTTCGAGGGCGGCATGACGAACGGGGAGCAAATCGTCGTACGCGGTGTAATGAAACCGATTCCGACGCTTTACAWGCCGCTTCGCAGTGTGGATATTGATACTAAAGAACCGTTTACGGCTCAAGTAGAGCGCTCGGACAGCTGTGCTGTGCCAGCGGCAAGCGTCGTGATGGAGCATGTCGTTGCATGGGAAGTTGCCAAAGCATTCCTTGAAAAATTCGGCGGCGATTCCATTGAGGAAATTCGCGCCAACTTGAACAATTATCTTGAACAGCTAGGGCGGTATTAAAAATGCGCGAGCTTACAGTTGAACTTGGTGATCGCTCTTATCCTATCTATATCGGGGAAGGCCTCTTGAAGGAGGCATCCTCTTATTTTATTAAGCATGGCATTAGCCAAAAATCGCCGCTGCTCATCATTACTGACTCGAATATTGCAGACATTCATTTGCAAACGCTTGAGTCTGAGCTTGCTGGCGCAGGTTTTAAAACGGCAAGCGTCGTTGTTCCAGCTGGAGAAAGCTCAAAGTCGCTAGCTATGCTCGAAACGCTTGTCGCTAAAGCTTTGGAGGAAGGTCTCGACCGCAAGTCTGCTATCGTTGCAC
>NZ_JBFTSN010000142.1:0-14300 GCF_056400045.1 Paenibacillus sp. 01L418 | reverse complement strand
CATCAAAGAGGAGCTGTCCTCGCGGCAGCTCCCTCCTACTAGCTCATCTCTTATAACATTTTAGACAGCTATCTACTTTCTACATAAATCTTATCCGATTTCGATGGTTCTTCTAGAAGTTTAATTAATTTAATCAAAAGAACAGGCTCTTCTTCTCGGAATTGGTCAAAGCGGAGCCTCAACCGTTTAAATACTTCCTTATCTTCGCGAATAACATGGCGAATGTATTGATCTCTTAGCTTCATCGCCCGTCTTGTTATATCCTTGTAGCCTTCCACAAGCTCTTCGTCATAAGGGATTACCCCCTCTTCTACAAGATATCCGATTCGCTCGCTCATCATTTTTTTATGCTCCCAGAGAACGTGAAGATGTCTCGCATCATTGCGGTCACCTAGCCTAGAATCGTTTTGTTCTACAGCATCAAAGTACATTTGCAGATAGTTATACACCTTGATTCCGAAAGCTTCCTCGTCTGGATTGTAATTAATTCGGTTTAAATGAGTCTCGCCATTAACATAATCGAGCAGTTGGTCGATCGCGGCCGTTTTATCAAAAGGATAAGCAGAATGAGGTGCATATTTGTAAAAATACGTATGATGATCAGACGTGAGTTTCTCCTTCAAAAGCTTTCGCATAGAACCTGCAGCATCCTGAAACTCATGGAATGGGATCTTCACATTACGGTACACCCCCGTATGATCGAACATGGAAGCATCGAACATATTTTCCTCCCAGTCAAAACCGTACAGAAAAAGATGATGAGGGAACGGCTCTTTCTGATAAGAAGCTGCCGGTGACAGCTTGGCTTCATCCACAAACACAATGCAGTAATAGCCGCTGCGGATCTGATCCGCGAAAAATTTCGGCCAGTCATCCAATGCCAAATTATCTAGAATCGTATAATTCACAGAGCATGTTAGAAGAAATGGGTTATTGAAATTCAACTCGTTTGGCTTGCCCCGAAAAAAATCGATAAAATATTGCCTGCCGTCCTCCAGAAATTTTGTGGTGCAAGATAACTGGATAAAGTTGCTGTAATACCAAGGAATTGTTTCTTCGTGGACGCTGGTGATTGAAAGGGTGTAGGCCCATCGTAAAAATCCTTTAAGTGGCGGATTCAACACGGGAAGCTGTACCGCGTTCATATGATTCGCCTCCTTCTAATGAGTATTCGGGAAGCGTAACCGGTAAAGTTCCTTCAGGCTCAAGCTTGCCCAGTAAAACGCTAGAAAGGGCCTGCAATGTTAGCGGATGATGCTCATAACAGGCTAGGAAACCTTTAGCTTCTGGAAATGCCGCGAGATCAACGGGGTTGCGAAGGGAGATCGGAATGACTTTGTTCCCACCTGCCAAAAGCTTCCGAACCAAAACGGTCTGCCCGTGATTTGAAGCCGTATGGAATATTCCCACGATGATTTGCCCATATCCATCCGCTTCGGAGATCAAGTCCGCAATCTCATCCGTACTCGGACTAGTCCTATACAAACGCTCCGTGAACTTTGCCTTCATTAAAGGATATAGAAAGCTGCCGAGGGTATCATCGTATATCGGTTCATCCTCAGACTTGCAAGCAGCCGCCATCTGCGGCCAAAGCACAAGCGTGTCGACTTCGGAAGACAACTGGCAAAAATTCGGTTCACGGTTCACCGAGGTAATGCTTTTCTCGCGAAGCAGCTTAATCGTCCGAAGTGTTTGCGAATGATCGAGATAGGTCCGCGTTTCTTCCCAGCTGCGCTCTCGCAGCTCTCCGATGCGGAGCTCCTTAAGGAGAAGAATGCGCTCCACGGAAGCATCAATCCGATCTTCAGGCAGACGCCCATCTGCTACCGCATCTTCCAGTGCAGCTGCCGCCTCCAGCTGGCTTTCGTACGTATGGCTGACGAGAAGAAGATCTGCTCCAGCAAGTACGGCTCTTACGACTGCCTCCCCGACGCCAATGCCTTGCGTTACAGCGTTCATTTCCATGCAATCCGTTACGATAAGCCCCTTGAAATCCAGCTCTTCCCGTAGCAGACCCGTCAATACTTCATGAGAATGTGTGGCTGGAACAGACAAACCGCCGCTTAGCAATGGAATCCCGACATGGGCAGTCATTACGGCTTCAGCCCCTGCCCGCGCACATCGCCGAAACGGTACAAGCTCGACAGACCGCAGTCGCTCAAGAGAATGCCTCACGACTGGCAGCTCTGCGTGCGAATCTACTTCTGTGTCGCCATGCCCAGGAAAATGCTTAATAACAGAGACGATGCCTCCATCCTGAAAGCCAAGCATTGCGGCGATTCCGAGCTCAGCGACAAGTTCAGCTTCGTCGCCGTATGCCCGAACATCAATAATCGGATTTCGCGGATTGACGTTAATATCGACCACCGGCGCGAAATTCATATTGATGCCTAGCAACTTCAGCTCCTTTGCCGTTCCCTTTGCAGCTTCATAGAGCAGTAAAGGATCACGTGCCGCTCCCAAAGCCATTGCCGCTGGCAGCTGTGAAATTCCCTGTCTTAATCGGACGACCATGCCACCTTCCTGATCTGTTCCGATCCATAGCGGTATGCCTGTTGCACCCGCAGCCATTTGTTGGAGTTTCTTCGTTAAAGCATATGCCTGCTCAGGGTTGTCCAAATTACGGGAAAAGAACACGACTCCCCCGATGAAATGGTTTTGCAAGAGGTCGCCAATATTCGCATCCGGCGTAAGTCCCTCGAAGCCTACCATAAGCATCTGCCCAATTTTCTCTTTCATCGTAAGCTGGTTACAAGCTCTCATCTGTATTCCTCCTCTGACGTTACAATTGCGTCCAATCGAATAAAACGCCTAACAAATCAGGCTTACTCCCGGAGAGCCGGGAATAAACCGATACAGCTTCGAGCGGGCTTGCTTCTTCCGTTATGAGACTTGCGACGTCCAATTTCCCACGACGGATAGATTCGAATATGAACATGTTCATATCCTCCTCCGTCCAGCCATTAAAACCTTCCATCATTCGGCCGTGAATGCCTAATATGCTGACCGAATTAAAAACGACTTTGGGACCGATCGTCTGTTTTGAAGGCTCTGTCGAGTCACCTAACAGAATGACTTTTCCGAGGTCCCGTGTCAGCTGTGTGCARTAGGGCAATACCGCATAAGAACCCGTCACATCATATATCGTGTCCAGCATTTTGCCATCAGTAAGTTGTTCTACCGCTCCGAATGCTTCGGCTACCGTAAGATTCAGCAGATCGGTCGCACCGCTTCTAAGGGCTTGGTTCAGGCGGGTGCTTTCCGGAGCAATCGCAATAATCTGCCTTGCACCACTGGAATTCAGATACTGAATGACAAGCTGGCCGATAAGACCAAGTCCAACAACTCCCACTCTTTCACCAAAGGCGGGTTCTGCGCGCAGAATCCCTAGAAGAGCAACCTTCGCAATCTGTGTAAAAACCGCCTCTTCGTCACGGATTGAATCTGGTATAATTGCCGCTTCCTTATAGTCTGCGAGGAAATATTGCCGGTGACCAGCCGGGCAGATGACCCGATCGCCGGGCTTTATTCCCTCCACTCCAATGCCTGTCTCCAGCACTTGCGCCGCCATCGAGTAACCGGGATAGAATGGATACCGAACCCAAGAGGACCAGACCGTTCCTTCATCGAAACGCCCCTTTAGACAAGCCAGCTCCGTTCCTGTACTTATTAGTGATTTTTTGGCTGCACATAAAATTTGTCCTCGTTCTGGCTTCGGCACCTGTTCCTCTAAAAGCTCAATTCGATCTGGCGCCTGAAAAACGCAATTTATCGAGGTACGGTCTTGCGTTGTCGCCATGTCCGGCATGCGATGACACTTCCTTTTCTAGGCATGGGATATAGATGCTGATATTTGTAATTTCCTTATGATCGCAAAATCATCTTAACTGCTCGCGCTGCTATATCCCTTCACAGCCTGATTCCAAAGCAGCCGTACAGCTGCGAAGAGCAGAAGGGAACCGATCAGCGCCATTCCTGCATATAACCAGCTGAGCTGTCCAAGCAGGAACATTGGTCCGAAATTAGTAATAAGAAACAGTGGAATAACGAAGGTCCCGATTCTGCGGACCCAAACAGGATAAATAGCCATAGGGAAATTGTTGGCATCCCAGGCGGAATGGGCGATATCCGACATAGCCCCCGTCTGGACGAACCAGAATGAAAGCAGCGCTGGGATAATCATTAGGCAGTACGTGATGACAACCGAGACCAGCAGCATTAAAGCAAATCCCGCAAGTTGAAGGAACGACAACGGAATATCCATCGCATGCCAGCCGATTCCGACCATAGTGAAACCGACCAAAATATCGGGAATTGGCAGCGCCAGATCGACGTATCGCAAAGATGCCATGAACTGCAGGGAAACGGGCTTCGTAATCATCAAATCAAGCGAGCCGTCTTTAATATACTCAGGAATTTTCATGAAATTTGTAAAAAACAACCCGACATACATTCCCGTAACGACGGTGTGCATGCCTATAAATAGGAGCAACCCTTCGGGCGGTATGCCTTCTACATGTAGATCAGTGCGAAACACGACGAGCACATACAAAAGCTTGGCAAGCAGATAGACAGATTCGACAAGCAGGCTCATCACAAAATTGCCCCGAAACTCCATCTGAGCGATGAGACAATTTTTGATAAACATACCGTACAGGCGCAAGTATTTTCTCGCAATTTTAAACATATGGAACGTCTGCTACCCCCCAACCGCCGAATATTTCTTTATGGATACGCGCCAAGTCAGACGGGAAATGAGCAAGAAGAGCAATATCCATCCAACCTGAATAAACAGCCCCTGATACATAGCCATCGTCCCTGTTTTACCGCTCAGAACATTCACCGGAAAATAAATGGTATACGGAAAAGGAGTATATTGAAGCGCCTTTACAACCGATTCCCCGAAAATTTCCAAAGGGAACATGCCACCGCTCAAAATATTGACTAGCAAACTTGTAATCACAAAAAAGTATGAGATTTCATGCAAATAAAAAGCGCTGGCGCAAATGCAGTAGGCGATCAAAAAGTTGAGCAGAAGCGCACCCCACAGCGTCACAGTGAACAAGATTATACGTACGACCTCGATATCCAGCACATCCCTAGCGGCTGAAATCCAGATCATACAAATAAGCAAAAGTGCGGTAATAACGTAATAAATCGCCTTTTGACCGATAAAAGACATCAGCCGGTACCCGAAGTAGCTGACTGGCTTAATCAAATATTTGTTAAGGCCGCCATTCTTAATATCGCCGGCAATCTCGTGCTCAAACTGGGTAGCAATCAGCTTGGACACCAGCCCTGCCAAGATCGTATACAAAATAATTTGACCATATGAATACGAGAACAACGCCGTTTTGCCGGAATGTTCGTACACCGCCGTCCAAATAAAATATTGAACGAGAATCGGAAAAGCAGCCCCAAGAAGACCAAGAAAGAAGTGAAATCGGTATTCCATCGAATGCTGGACACCCACCCTAAAAACGGCCATGTACAATCTGCGTCTGTTCATCCTACGGCTTCCTTGCGATAGAGCATGGAAATGCTCTCCTCGATCGGTACGTCTTCTATCGTCCAGTCGATGATTGGAAACGAATCGAGCACGGCGCGCGACACTTCCTTTAAGCGATGCTTGGGCAGCTCTAAAACAACGTTGCATTCGTCTCCGCTTACAATTTTCCCGAATTTGGCCAGCCGCTGCTGGGCAACAGGTTCGGAGAAGTGCAGCCTTATAATTTTCTGCTCGTCAAACAGGTCGTTGATCTTGTGAAGATCCCCATCGTACAGAAGACTTCCTTCATTAATAATGATCGTCCGCTTGCAGAGGTCCTCCACATCCTTCATGTAATGGCTCGTAAGCAAAATCGTCGCACCAAACTGCTCATTGTAGTATTTCAGAAACTCTCTAACCTTCTTCTGGGAGGGGAAATCAAGCCCGATCGTCGGTTCATCGAGATAAAGCAGCCTAGGGCGGTGGATAAGCGCGGCGATCAGCTCCATTTTCATCCTTTCGCCCAGCGACAGCCTGCGTACCTGCACGTTCAGAAGATCCTGCACATCTAGCATTTCCGATAGCTCTGCAAGACTCCGGTGGTAGAGATTATCCTCGACGTCATAAATGCATTTGTTCAAATAAATCGATTCGTTAGCTGGAAGGTCCCACCAAAGCTGATTTTTCTGCCCCATCACAATGGAAAATAGCCGTTTGAACTCATTCTTCCGCTCCCATGGCACATAGCCAAACACATCGGCTTCTCCGCCTGTCGGATAGAGAATGCCAGACAGCATTTTGAGCGTTGTTGTTTTACCCGCCCCGTTTGGACCGAGAAATCCGACGCATTCGCCGGGGCCTATGTCAAAAGAAAGAGATTTGACCGCTTCCTTCACCAGCGACTTGCGAGCAAATAAATTTTTCAGCGAATTTTTAAGCCCCGCAGCTTTCCGATAGTACACGAACGATTTGTGCAGCTCCCGCACACGGATATAGTCCATCCCCGTTCCTCCTGGCTTAAACTCCATTGTTGTACAGCAGCACACACTTAGAGCATATCGGCATTAAACCGCAGGCAACAATTTCGCGCTGTTTCCGAAGATCTTCACCGTGAAAAACATCGGCTACGCTTTCCTCGTACAAATTGCCAACACTGAATTCCGGGAAAAATTTGCACGGATTCACTTTGCCGTCCGGCATCACATCCATCCGATTCGAGATCGAAAAGCACTTCGTACGATTCATAGCCGGTTTCTCGCTGCCCCGAATAAATCCTTCCACCTCTTCGGGCTCCAGCGCAGGCTGATAACGGACACGCACATTCCAAATTCGGGAATTCACGCGATTAAGCTCTTCGAGCAAAATATCAAAATTGTCTGGCGAGATGTGAAACGTGAAGGAGTGCCAACTATTCTTGTGATCGTCTGCAAAGCGGGAGGCAAGGTGCGGGAAATGAGCATCGAAGTAGGTGTCCATTCTATCCGCCGTATCAGAAGGGATATACCAGGGGAAGCAGAAATAGACAGAATCTACGCCCATCTCTTCAAAAAATTCCATAAAGCTGTAAAGCTTGCCGACCATCTGGTCGTTAACCGTCAAGGCTACAGAAACCTTGCCTTTATATATACCCTGCTTTTTCAGATCCAGCAGCAGCTGAATCGCATGGATTACTTTTTTAAACGTGCCTTTACCTCGGATCGCGTCATTTTCCTTCTCGAAGCCTTCAAGACTGACCAGCATGACCAGATTTTCTGACATTTTCAGAATGGAATCCAGCTTCTGCTCAATGAGAATCGCATTCGTGCAAATCGTCGTGTAACGCTCTTCTTTGGATAGCAGCTCTGCCAGCTCATCGAATTTGGAGTAAAATAACGGTTCGCCGCCCCACAGGAAAACACGTGATTTGCGTGCTCTTGTTTCAGCCAAAATCTTCTCCACGACGGGAATATCGATTTCATCTTTCTTCACTTCTTTGGCAAAACCGTGATGGAAGCCATCCGGATTCCACTCAAAGCAATGTGTGCAGCGTAAGTTGCAGCCATTATTAAGCTTGATTCCTATCTCATAAGGCACGGGTGCTGCATAAGTTGGATCATCTCTGCGCTTCCTTCCGGTTTCCGCCAGCGGAACCAGCGTTCTTTTCATATTACGAAACGTAATTTGGTCAAACGTAACTGCTGTTTTCGGCTGCATAGGTGATCCTCCCGAAATGGTTAATTTTTGACCGATGCTCTAATAATCGTGTGCAAGTCTCCTCGAGCAAATGCTCCGAAAAACGTTGGTTTTTCCACTCCGTAAAGCGGATTCCGAGTCCACAAGATTCCCAATAGGTTGAATTATGGAGCTCATGGTCACCGAATGGCTCCAACATGACAAAAGGGATTCCAAGCGACAACGAATCGTTCAAAGTCGCTCCCCCCGGCTTACTGATGATCGCCCAGCAATTGCGCATCAGCTCGGTGTAAGCTGAGTAATCCTTGAGGGGATACTCCCTGAGAATTCCGTTTTCACGGATATATTGAATCATAGGCGGGAAAGAATGTCTCCCTTGTTTGTCCCTGCTCCATGGGTCCCAGGAGACCTCCGTACCAAAATATCGCATGGACCCGTCGTCCTCCTTCACCTCTGAAGGATCGTAAACAATGACATCCAGACGGTGTCCGAGCATTCGAAGTTCTGAGATCGTCATGGCATAGGTGCCGATTCCCCAGCCACCGCCATGGATCAGAATGCGTCCGGCGCGCTGCCAGAAAGGCAAAGGCTCCGCTTCGTCTGAAGCGATGTAACTGCCCGGAGACTTTTTTTGAAGGTCGTAAAACCAAACGTTCTTATAGACGGGGTACAACTGCTTATGTACCTTAAACGACGGGGTATCCCACGCATCCAGTCGGATCAGCCGGATGTCCAATTGCTTGTTAGAATCTGCCTTGTAACGCTCCAGTATAGGCAGCCAGAAACCCGTAAACACTGCAAAACGGGTGACATCGGCCTGTTTCCAAGCGTTCAGCAGTCTTTGAACCTCTACCTCGTCCAAGGAATTGTCAACGGGTTTGGCCAGCTTATGCCCCATAAGAGCAACGGCGAAATCCGCATGAAATGCTTTTTTGGTGGATCTGATCTTGCTTCGCACTTTTTCGTCATACAAGCTCTCCAGAACGTAAATATCCGTTTCGACTCCTATGCATTGCAGGTACGTATGCAGATGCATAGCCGGAATGTACGCGCCGAGCGAATTACCCGACGCCAGCAAAATAACTGAAGATGAATTCATGCTCAGCTCCCGCGTTCCAAATTTAGTTGTACACTTTAACGGATAAGTCGGYGAGCACCTGTCGCAAGCTGTTAATCAGTTCGCTGCGGTGTTCATCATCTCGGCCTACGACCGAGACATAAAGCCGTCCCTTCGGCATGCCTCGTTTGTATTGCGTTCCCTCCGCCATTCGGCGGCGAGTCAGAATCTCGTTTATCATTACGGTATTGGATGATAGAGGAACAACCCCGTACCCTGAGGGGGTTGTCAACAGAAGTTTAGATGTGTGCAGTGCGTGCAGTAGAGTGCCAAACTCGAAGCCTTCCGGTAATCCGAGGGATAAAAACGTAAGCCAACCGCTATGTCCGTACGTTTCCCAACATTTATCGAGATACGCGTTAATAAGACCCATGGACTTGCGGGCGTTAATCTCTACAATCGATACGACTTCTCCGTCCTCCAATATCATGGAGTCAAAGCAGACAAAGCCGTGGTAGCCGTCTCCCGCCAGCAGACGGAGCGCCTTCTCCATCACGTTGAAATAGCCAGCGTTCTCCAACATGCTGATAAAAACTTCATCCGCTTTGATAGATCCGCTGTAGTTTTGCTGGTGATTAATCATCCGCTGAACTGAAATGAACTCCGCCTCACCACTCTCCTTGATGAACCAGTGAGAGCTGAAATCGGTCTTTTTCTTTAGCAGCGGCTCAAGCAGGAATTGAGAGCGCAAACCTCTTTCCTCCTGTTTATGCAAGTGATCCGTTATTCTTCGCTGCATGGATTCGCTGTCAATGAGCATATTGCCTTTGCCAGCAACGCCGAAGGGATCTTTTAATAAATAGTGCCCCTGCTTCAATAGAGCACTTCCAACCGTCTCTATTTCTGCTGCGCTGTTCGCCTCCATGCCGTAACACTTCTCGCCTATTCTAACCAAGAGCCTGTTGGAATACAGCTTTGAATTAACACGTACAACCGTCTCTAGATCTGGCAAGGAACCGCTAGGTTCGGCGGCGTATAGGTACGCTTCCGTATCCGATGTTATGGCGTACGGGGACACTATTTTGGCAGCACGGGAGAACCTCTCTTCACCCTGTGATTTCATCTGCTGCAAAACCGCACCCTCAGGAAAACCGGAACCGGTCGTCTGAAGCACTTTGTTTGCCGGTTTGGAGAGCCTTGCTTGATCGGCCGCAAGCCTGAACATGCAAGATTTAAATAAGTCCGGTTCGGGCAAGGGATCCTTCTCATCATTCAAATCATAGTGATAACGAGTTCCAAACGAAAAACCTAGCCCATTTAGATACTCATGCAGTGCTGGGTTGATTTTGCAACGGATGTAGAGGATATCATTAGGCCCGCAAAACGGAAAGAGCAGCTCATCCATGCACAGGACAATGGACTCACTATCCTTGTCTGGCATAGCGGGCAGCCGGGCCAGATCAGGATCTCTCCACCTCGTTTCGGGGTCGAAGGTACCCATAACCATTTTCGCAATCACGTCGGCTTTACGACTTTGCATCTTCGTACAACGGCTGGCCTTGCGGCTGGCAGCTTTTCACAAACTGAATAAAAGCTCCGATCGACTGGAGATGCTCATAATCGAATTCGTCATAGTCAATGGCCACATTCAACTGATCCTCGACTTGGAGCATAAACTGGATCATTTGCAAAGAATCAAGGCCAATATCATTGTTCAGATTCGTTTCAGGGGAGAGGGAATGGCGGAGTTCCGGCTGGTCTTCTTTGATCATGCACAAAATATCAGCGATTTTATCGAACATTACTACACTCCTTTAAAGGTTTAATGTATGAGGAGCATCCGAATCCTCACTTTCACAAATTCCAACCAAATAAAAACAAATTCTTGTTTATCCCTCCAATTCCTATAAATTACAATTATTATCATACTCTAGCAAGAATCTGTCAACGAGAATAGAGTAGATCATTTACACTATTTTTCAGTATTATTTCGTGAACACCCTTCGAATAGGTAGCAAGAATCATCTAATTTCAAACCTCGGCATTGGAATACGACAAATTCATACACCAATATTGATTCATTCCATTCAAAACTGACCACTTATTTAGGGCTTTTTAACCTAAAATCCAAAAAACTAATCTAACCATTATTTTGTTGCAGCTAGTTTTAGTTTTTTGTACTATTTTCATCTAAAACAAAAAAGCCCCCCGGAGCTCCCATTCAACTCCGAGGGCTTAATTAGTTTATGGCTGCAGCTGCCACAGCGCGGGAACGTTGCTAGGCTCCCAGCCTGCTAACGAAGTGTGCGGTTGGATACATTTATACGTCGCACCATTGTATGAGACTAGAGCATTCGCTGCATATGCCGTGTTAGCAGCCCATGGTGCAGCGCTTGGCCCTTGAGCCGTCGTAGCGGTGACTGCATTGCTGTTGCCGGATTCGTTTTGAGATGGATCAATAGCACGAACCGTGAACGTATATGACGTATTAGGAGTAAGACCCGTAACGAGCTTCTCGGTAGCTGTGCCCGTTACTGTTGCGACGACATTTGAACCGACATAAATGCGGTAACCAGCGATRCCAGAAGCATCCGTTGAGGCGTTCCACATCAGCGTAAGTGAATTTGAGCCAGCCGCTCCCATGACATGAAGTCCAGACGGGTTAGTTGGCGGAGTCGTGTCGTTCGGGATCTGAACCGTCGTTATTTGTACACTATTGCTGGCTGGAGATCGATTACCGGAGGAATCAAACGCTTTGACGGTTAAGTTATAGGTGGTTCCGGCAATCAAATTCGTCAGGTTGACATTTAATTGATTTCCCGGAACGGTAGCTATTGGCGAGGTGTTAGAGCCGGAATAAATCTCATAACCTGAGACACCATTATTGTCCATTGAAGCTCCCCATGATAGTGAAGCTGTTGTTGTACCGACTGTACCTGCTGTAAGGTTCGTTGGAGTAGTTGGGGCAACGTTGTCTGAAGCGCCAAACTGAACATCAATTACGTTATACCAAGCGTTTGGTGTATCATAAATATCCCATACGGCAAGGATGATTTGATAACCAGTTCTCTCTGGTACACTACAGGTATGGGACAACGTTGCAGGAGGCTGTTGACCGTTCCCCTGTACTGTACAGAACGGTGTCAGATCAAGCTGTGCACGTGAAAGCGGAGCATTCGGATTCCAATCTTGCTTGGTAATAAAATAGCGATAACTTGTCGTCGCATGACGGGCTGTGAACTTCCAAGTAAATGTATTGGTACCGCTGCTAATATTGACCTTATTCCAGCGAGTAGCTGTTTGTTGGTCAAGATTTGCGAAGGCAGCAAGGCCGGCACTGGCGATTTTACCATCTGCAGGTCCAGCTGCTGGAAAACCTTTTAATCCTTCGAGGCTTTGCGGCTCATAAATAATTGCTCCACAGTTCGTATTCAGTCCATTTTTACATTGTATCGCCCGACTTGCAGGATTATCGATATAACCATGAGCAGAAACAGGCTTAACAAAAGCAATCATACTGGTTAATAGGAGCAGCAGACCGAGACAAGCTACCAACACACGCTTTTTCAAACTCGAACTCCTATGAATCTGATTCATCATCACATTACCTCCTAGGTTTTTGGTCTGGTTTTAGAATCCATCCATTTCCTAACAGCATGCGGATATCAGTATCATTTCCCCCCTCTCATCATAGCTGCGACGTCTATAAAGATAGGTTCACTTTTAAGCAACCAACTCCTTTAAAATCCGAATTTATATAAACTCCTAAGAGCTTATACACGCATTAAAAAATGAGCAGTAAAAGCAAAATGGGTATGGTTTGGGTTCATGGGAAGGTGTGAGGTTTGGTAAAAAGCCAAAACTTTCCGGATGTTTGTACCGAAGTGTGGTGGAGATGAATGGCCCTAAAATCGGATTGTAGCTGAGGAATGTTCTATGAATCAATCATAATGTAAACGTTATTATTTTGCACTGCTATTTTAGAACTAATATTTTTTACACTCAAAATAGGTCTTGCACCCAACCCCAACGACCTAAGCTTATGATACAAGGATGTATTTATTACCATTTTTTGTGTTTAAAGACCTAAATTTGTTTTCGTCATTGCAGCATATTAGGATACTTACATGGTTCTCCTATGTTAAATTGCTTTTACTTCTATTTCAGCAATGGTACGTTTATTTTGGGGTTGAACAGGACGATGATTATCAGGGAATATCACTTGAAATGCTTTTATTTGAGCTTTCGACATTTCGATAGGCTTCTCTAGAACAGTCCACTTCACTCCCTCGGAACAAGGTGGAGTCGTCAGTGATCCTTGGTAGCGATAAGCGTCCAGATCACTAGGAAGAAGCTTGCTGAGATCAATTTTGTTTTTCAAAATAAAATCAGCAGCTGTCTTTGTTTTGGGCAGCTTGGACCAAATTTCAGTCAAGGCCGGGTTTCCTTTACCCTCCTTAATAAGTACGCCTAGCACAGCTAGATTTCCAGTCTTGCTCTTATGTACAAAGTGCAGCTCCAAGGGGGATGCTTTTCCGTCTATTAAATGCTCACTCGGTGTATGGAAATGGAATTGAGCCAATGTGTACTTAGTATCGCCTATTGTCAACTGATTGGCAGCTGAAGATGTATTGGCTTGAATGGTATGTCCGCTATTGCCAAAGGTAAAGGTGGTTGGTTTGTAATGGACGGTCACCTTCGTTTTGTTGCCACTTTTATTTGCTTCGTCGCTGTGTATATCGATTGGTGATTGCTCCACTCCAGCACTGCAAGCAGCATATTCCGCATTAAGATGGGCCCAGTGCTCTGGTCCAGTGCTGCCATCATAGCTCCAATGCGGTGCTTCGCTCTCGGATTTTGATGCTGGTGCTGCATAAGCGACAGTTGAAGCTAGTAGAACTAGCATAGCTGCGCTTGTGAGAAATTTAGTCAAACGTGTGCTCATAAATTAATTCATCTCCTTAATAAGTTATGATTGAATGATACAAAAGCGGTACGCTGCTTCGAACACCTCCTACAGTATAGTACCAACAACTTGGATAACTGTAAATAATTAGAAATATTTTGCGCATATTGAATATTTTGAACATAAAACTCATATTTTCATCATGATGATTACTGGCAAACATAAATAATGGAGCAACTGCCGCAGCAGTTGCTCCACTCTCCCGTTTATCATCTACTTTTCAAAAAACTCTTTAGCATATTCTACAACCCCATGGACATCTGAAAGTCCAGCATCTATAAGCTCCAATGCCATAAAGTTATCGTCAGAAACCTCGAATGGTGCTTCGATACCATATTGACTGGCTTTTTTATAACCATACTTCGGATAATACTTATCATGACCCAAAACAATGGAACCTTTATAACCAAGCCGTGCAGCGATTTTGTGGCCTTCTATTATCAGCTGTTTCCCTATGCTCTTGCTTTGCATTTCTGGCAATACAGCAACAGGTGCAAGAGCAATCAGCGTCTGATTGCCTACTTTTATTTCTGTAAAAAGAATATGACCCACGATCTTGTCCTCGTATTCAGCTACAAGAGATAACTCCGGAATATAGTTCGCTGAAAGCCTAAGCC